>CAMWRN010000165.1 GCA_947176675.1 uncultured Clostridia bacterium
GAAAATATATTAAATAGAATTTATTACGCCGATCTTCCCCACCGCGCGGTAGCTGTGTATTTATATTTACAAAGCCGCACGGACAGAGAGGGAAAATGTTTTCCGTCGATAGGTACTGCCGCGTCAGATTTGAAATTATCAAAAAGCACGGTCAAGCGGGCGCTGGCAGACCTTGAAAAATCGGGATTTATACGCAAAGAACGGCGGTACAGAAAAACCGGCGGAAATTCTTCAAATATGTATTTTATACGCCCGCCTTAAAAAAGTTTTTTTACACCAAGGGGGAAGTCTGCCATTTCGGTGAACTCAGGATAGGTTCACAGTGAGCCGAGAAAGCTAACTTTTCAATTTAAATTTTTTTATTAACATGAAAGAGAAAAATTGGAGGGAGTATGTCCGTAAATACCTATATCCCATTTTCGGAACAGGATAAGCTTCGGGCTTCCGAGGTCGATCTTGTTCTTTTTTTGCAGTGCCGCGGAGAACGTCTTGAACGCGCGGGAAATAATCACAAGCTGATCTATACCGACGGTTCGGGTACTCACGACAGCATTACAGTCAGCGGAAACAAATGGTTCGACCACAAAAATAAATGCGGCGGAGGTCCGATAAAATTCCTCCGCGAGCATTACGGAATGTCATATCAGGACGCTATGCTTGAGCTTCTCGGAGGAAGATATTTTCCTGCGGAAAAGCCGAAGCGGGACGCTGCCCAAAGGGAAGTGAAATAAGAATTTGAGCTTACCGAACCTAATGAAAATATGCGGAGAGCCTTCGCGTATCTGACAAAGCAGCGGCATATCGACCCGGACGTCATTTCTTTTTTCGCTCATGAACACAAGCTGTACGAGGATAAAGAGCATCACAATATTGTTTTTGTGGGTACTGACGAAAACGGCAAACCCTGTCAGGCGCACAAAAGGTCTACCGTGACATTCGGAAATTCGTTTCGTCAGACGGTTGAGGGCTCTGATACCCGATACAGCTTTTCACACTTCGGCGGCAGCGGAAAATTATTTGTTTTCGAGGCTCCAATTGATATGCTGTCCTTTATCACGCTGTACAAAAATAACTGGCAGGAACACAGCTACATCGCCATGAACGGGGTTTATGAAAACGCTGTTTTAACGGCTTTGGAAAGCCATTCTAACATTGCCGAAATATATTTATGCACCGATAACGACGTGGGCGGCATTGACGCTGCGTACCGTCTGCGGGATATTCTGAATGAGAACGGATACTCAAAGATTGGCAGGATAGCTTCTCAAAACAAGGATTGGAACGAGGATTTAAAGGCGTTGTACGGCATTGAGCCTGCTCCCGCTGTACCCCATATCCGCAGGAAAAAATATATGTCCTTTGCCGATGATATAAAATTTTCTCCCGTGCAGATAAACCGTATATCCAGATCGCTTTCCTCGGAGAAAAATCATTTATCTGCCGCAGAGATTTCATTGAGCGCGTCCGCTGTTTTAATTTCGAAGACGAAAAATATTTCCGCCGGAGAAATGTTTGACAAGCTTAAAAGCAGCTTGAAAAGTCAATACAAATTCTATGCCGACAAGGGAAAGCTTCCTTCAAAAATTTCCGAATTTGATAAATTGAAAAAGGCGGTTGACTTTAAACTTCGGCAAAACACTTTTTCCGAGAGCGAAATTCAAAATATTGCAAAGACGCTTTTTGAATGCGCAGACTGCGCTTTGCGGTGTCATACGGAACAACTTCTCGCTGAAGAAAATACCGAGAAATTATCCGAGGAAAGTTCGCTTGCTCTGAAAATGTGAAAGGAATGGTTTTATGAATACATCTCAGATCCTGCTGCTTGTTATCGGCGGCGGGATTTTTCTTGTTATTGCACTCGTTATTGCCATCGGCGATAACGGTTCGCTGAAATCCTTTAAAATGAAGCCTGTGGGGGACGGTCAGCATGGTACGGCTAGGTTTGCCACTCCCAAAGAAATATCCGCCATCTACAGACATATTCCCTATCAGCCGCAGCTCTGGCGGAACGGAGAAGCTCTTCCCAACGCGCAGGGATTGATTGTCGGCTGTCAGGAGCACGGAGGGAAAATGACCGCTCTTCTTGACGATCACGATATACACACGCTGATGATAGGCGCGTCCGGCGTGGGCAAGACCGCTAATTTTCTTTACCCGAACATTGAATACTGCTGCGCTGCGGGCATGAGCTTTATCACCACCGACAGCAAGGGCGATCTTTACCGCAACACGGCTACAATTGCCGAAAAATATTACGGGTACAAAATTGCGGTTATTGATTTGCGAAATCCGACCCGAAGCAGCGGCTATAATATGCTGTACCTTGTAAACAAGTACATGGATATGTACAAAGGCAGTGGCGTTTTGGAATACAAGGCGAAAGCTGAAAAATTTGCGAAAATCACTTCAAAGACAATTATTTCCGCCGACGGCGATTCCTCAAACATAGGACAAAACGCTTTTTTCTACGAATCCGCGGAGGGACTTCTGACTTCGGTAATTATGCTTATAGCGGAATTTTGTCCTGCCGAGAAGCGGCACATAATCAGTGTATTCAAAATGATACAGGACCTGCTTGCTCCCTCCGGTACAAAGGGAAAATCTCAGTTTCAGATTTTAATTGACAAGCTTCCCGGCGACCACAAGGCAAGGTGGTTCGCGGGAGCAGCTCTCAATTCCGCGGAGCAGGCTATGAACAGCGTTATGTCAACCGCTCTGTCACGTTTGAACGCTTTTCTTGATTCGGAGCTTGAACAGATTTTATGCTTTGACACTTCCATTGACGTTGAGGAATTCTGTAATAACAAATCTGCAATATATTTGGTATTGCCCGAAGAAGATGCAACAAAGCATTTTCTTGTGTCACTAATTTTTCAGCAGCTCTACCGTGAAATGCTTACCGTTGCCGATGAAAAGGGCGGTCAGCTTGACAAGCGCGTTATGATATATGCCGACGAGATAGGTACGCTGCCTAAGATTGACGGTCTGGAAATGATATTCTCCGCTTCACGTTCCCGAAGAATTTCCATAGTTGCAATTATTCAGTCCTTGGCGCAGTTTGAAAAGACCTACGGCAAAGAGGGTGCGGAGATCATTGTGGATAACTGCCAATGCACTCTGTTCGGCTCTTTCGCTCCCAACAGCAGGACCGCCGAGGTAATGAGCAAAAATCTCGGCAGTCAGACTGTCCTCAGCGGAACGGTATCGAAAACCTCCGGTGAAAAAGGAAGCACCAACCGCACCATGCAGATGATAGAGCGTCCTCTGATGACTGTGGACGAGCTGAAGTCCATGCCAAAGGGACATTTTGTTGTTATGAAAACAGGCTGCTATCCCATGAAAACACGTCTGCAATTGTTTTTTAAGTGGCGCATATCTTTTGAGGACTCTTATTCCGTTTCCGAAAAATCTGCGCGAAAGGTCAATTATGCTGACAAGTGCGAACTGGAGCGGGCTATTCTCAGGAAGTATCCTCCTAAAGTTGAGGCCGATATGTTTGATGAGCCAACCGATACGGCTGTGTCTAAAAAGCGGGTCAGGACAGCGAAAAATGATAAATAAATTAAAAGTGAATTGGCGGTATTGCTAAAGCGGTATCGCCTATTTTTTTACCCTTTCGCAAATTAAAAAAATTTGCGAAACTGCATTTGTATTAGTATATCATTTGGAGGCGATAATAAAAGGGATTGAGTGAATTTTTTACTTGGACGACTGCATTTAATTTACATCATATAGGAATTTTTTTGAAAACAGCTATTTACTTCATAAAAATATTATGATATAATTAATAAAATAGTCGTAATTTGTAAACGCGACGGGAGGGATAGCTTATGATAAGGGCTGCTATATGCGATGATGAGAATAATGTGTGCAGCGCAATAGAAAAAATGCTTTTTAAGGCATCAATGGAACTTAACCTGCAGATTCAAACGGACGTATATTATACCGGGGAAAGACTGTGCAAGCTCCTTGAAGCGGGAGAATATTATGATATTATTTTCCTGGATATAGAACTGGAATTCAAAAACGGCGTTGAGGTCGGTCATTTTATCCGCAAAAAACTTGTAAACGATACTGTTCAGATCGCGTATATTTCCGGTAAAACTCATTACGCAATGGAGCTTTTTAAAATCAGTCCCATTGATTTTCTCGTTAAGCCTGTCAAATATGATCAGTTATATGATGTTATGAGCAAGCTGGCAAGAATCAAAAAAACATATGCAGACGCATTCAGCTATAAGATAGGGTATGATACATATAATGAAAAAGTACAAAATATTCTTTACTTTGAAAGTAATGACAGAAAAGTTACGATTTTCACATTTGAAAATACTTCTGAATTCTACGGATCGTTGGACGACATATATCAGCAGCTTAAAAATTTTGGATTTGTCATTATACATCGCTCGTATCTTATAAATTATAACAATGTAAAATCGTTTAAGTATGACAGCGTGATAATGCTTAACGATAAAGAATTGAAAATATCTCAGTCAAAAAGAAAGTATCTTCGCGATCTTCAGATTAGCCTTGAAATGAAGGACAAAGACAATCAGTTTCCCGATTAAAGTATCGGAAATAAGCTTATAGGAAGGATGAATATTAAAAATGTCACCCATAATAACCAATATTATTTATATTATCATCAACTGTTTTTCAGCATTTATCATACACCGCTTTATGAACGTATTTTTTGAAAAACGGAACTGCAAGAAGTGGCAATTGACAGCTGCATACTTTTTTTATCCGCTTATCACGTCAACTGTATATTTAATATGGGGTATCCCGCTTGTAACATTTTTATGCAATATTTTATCACTTTCGCTTATTGCGGCTTTATATAAAGGCTCTGTAAAAAAGAAAATATCATCCGTGTTTTTCATTTATTTGTTTATGTATGTCATAGAGCTTATATTTATTGCAGCTTCGGGAATAAATCAAATTCATATAACCTATAGGAGCGAACAGGTACAGCTTGTATGGCATATTTTTGCCAGTTTGATCACTTTTTTAGTCTCTGTTCTTGCTGGAGGTTTTAAAAACATAAAAAGACACAAGTACACTTCAAATATGCTGTTTGTTTCCGGGATTATTGTTCCGTCATTTTCTGCGTATCTTATTCTTGCGATTTTTGAAACGGGGCAGGTAAAGCAGAGTACGGCAATAACTTCAATTATTTTTGTTTTTGCAATAAACATTATAGTGTTCTATCTGTATGACGCACTTTCGCTTTCTTATGAGCAGCGTATAAAAAACGAGCTTATAAATCAAGAACGCGAGTTTTACTATAACCAGTGCGAGATCATGCACACAACGTCCAAAGAAATAGCGGGACTGCAGCATGATATGAAAAATCACTTCTTTGCTCTGCATGAATTGATAGACGGAGGTGAATATTCAAAGGCAAAGGATTACATCCTTGAACTTACGGAAAAGTCTTCCGGTCAGGCAATAATATGCGATACGGGAAATATTGTTATTGACAGCATAATAAATTACAAATTCCGCAACAAAGAAAGTCTTGGCATTGACGTATCTGTTGACGCGGTTATTCCGGAGCAAATAAATATTGATGTTGCCGACGAGGTCACGATCTTTGGAAATCTGATAGATAATGCAATAACTGCCGTAGAAAAGTGCGAATCCGACAAAAAAGTTTCGATAAACCTTCAATTCAGTAAAAACAGACTGTTTATTGTTATTTCAAATACCTACGACGGCCGTGTTGAGTATACAAACGGAACGATTGTAAGTACCAAAGAGGAAAAAGACTCACATGGCTACGGTATAAAAAATGTACGCGCAGCATTGGAAAAATACAACGGTGTTTTACGGCTGGAACACAATGAAACAGAATTTACAGCAAAGGCTATACTTTATCTGAACGACGGTCAGTAAAAACACATTCTCCCCCAAAAAGTGCATAATAAAAAATTGCGGGTGTCATATTTGATAACTGC
>CAMWRN010000166.1 GCA_947176675.1 uncultured Clostridia bacterium
CGTCACCCCGTAACTGCGGCAGATGTCCGCAAGAGACATTGCCACGCCCTTTCCCGATGATATCATTTCCCACACACCGTCTGTTTTCTCAAATCCCAAAGCAAGTATGGTTCGGTACTGTATCCCATTTTCAAGAGGCATATGCATATGAACGCCGTTTTCGCACAGAACGCTTACTTCCGCTTCGTCAAGCATACTGAAAAGCTGGTCGGGCTTGTTCCCATAAATGGAGAACAGCAATACAATGCGGGTAACGTCCCGCGGTACCCTGCCGAAATCAACAAACATCGCTCTTTTGTCCGCAGCGTTCAGATAGTGTACGCTGCCGCAGTCGGAGCGGTCGTTCCCGAAAAATATCATACGCTTGTCGGAGCTTACCGTTCCGCTTCCGTTAAGCATGAACAGGTATCCGTCCATGTCTATCGCGGTTCTTGCGGACTTCCAAAGCAGCTCGAACTTGTACTGCTTCATGGAAAGGGGTATCCTTTTTCCGCTCGGAATAAGCACGTTTTCCTCCCTGCCGCCGCTTTCTCCGCTATAGGTGACAGGCTCGTCTATCGGTTCATAGGTTGACTCCACCGCCTCCTGTTCGGGTTCCGGGAGCGTGGCAAGCCTGACTGGGTCAAGCCGTTCAAGCATTTCGCTGTGTCTGATGGGAGCGTCACGCTGTACCGAACAGAGCATATAGCTTGCGGACATAGGCTCGTTCTCATCGCCGATCTCGCCGCTTATGATTATCTTCCGCTCCACCGCCGACCTGATACGGATACAGCCGTACAGAAGAGAACCGCTGCGCACCTTACCGACTGTGAGCGTAACGGTGTTGAACCCTGCGGACAGCGTATCCGCCGACAGGCTGACGTTATAGAGTTCTCCCGATATTTCCGCTTCAACGGGCGTGTAAAGTTCCAGAGCAAAGGACTGCTCTCTTTCTGCGGGAATTCTGCCCAAAGAAATAACTCTCGGAAATCCCCAATACTGCTCTTCGTCGGGGATCCCCAGCAGCATACCGTTTATTTCCGTGTCGGAAAATTTAGTATCACTGTACTTGCAGTACACCGATACCATCTGTTCATAAGGGATGTTATCGCTTGTAAGCTCAATCTTTATATTGTTTACCGTGACATTTTCAGCAGCAACAACAAGCACAGGTCCCGAAGAATTCCACAGAACCGCGCCGTTTCCGTTTATTGTACAGCTGTTAGTCACAATGAATTTACCCTCGTACTCCCCTGCGGGAATATGCACAACTCCCGAACTGTCCGGTGTGTCCAGAAGCTTTTGAATATCTGCTTTATCCTGAACCGCCAAAATATCACCGCCTTTCGTCGGGTTTTACTGATTTCCTACTTTAAAAAAATACCTATTACTGCCGCTGCCGCAGCGCACACTGCCCTGAATACAGTCATACTGCCGCACTGCGCCGCATATCTTGCAGAGCAGTCTATGATATCGGCTAATGACTTTATACCGCACTTTTCCGCCGCCGCGTCAGCATTTACACTCACCGCCGTTGAGCAGCCTGCGGAGGCGATTATAATGTCCGCTTCAGAAACGGCTTTCATGCCATTTACTTCCGCAGCCGAAACGCACACCTTAATTCCATTGTCATGGGCAGCGCGTATCAATCTTCCCTTGTCCGACGGAGCGGCTCTTACTACCGCTTTTATATCGTTAAGTCTGCTCGACAGCTCCTTGTCGCTCATCTTTGCAAGCTGATCGGAGCTTAGAACTATTCCCGATGACTTCTTTATCTCGTTTTTGGACGCACCCTTAGGAGCTGCTTTTGTGCCCGAAATTCCCGAATATTTTGCAGCAAACAAAGCCGACTCACGGCTTTCCTCCGTTGCGAGCAAGACCTTTACGCCAAGCTTTTCAAGACGCTTTACCTCATCCGCCGCATTTTCAAAGGGACTGTCGTACAGCGCCGCAAGTCCGATCAGGGCATAGCCGCCAGAGGGAAGCCGTCCCTCTTTTATCCCGCGCTCCGAAACCGCCAGAGCGACCACATCCTTACCTGTGAGTGCGATTGTCGCTGCAAGCTTCTGGAGCGCGCTTTTGTTGGTGATTTTCTGTTTTCTGCCGTCCGGACCGACGCTGTCGCAACATCTGTCCAGCATTATCTCCGCACCGCCTCTTACGAACGTGAAAAGCTTTCCTCCCGCCGATACGGTCGCTCCCGAAAGAACGCTTCCGCCCACAGCCTTTACCTCGGTCTGCTTTTTCAGTTCGGGAACATTTCCGGCTTTTCTGCCGAGAAATCCGTAAAGTGCCCTGTCAAGCGCATTTCCGCCCAGCACCTTTCCGTCAGAAGCCATTACCGCCGAGGACGTGCATACAACTGCATTTTTCAGTATCTGCGAAAGTCCCGAGCCTAACGCGCCGAAGCTTCTGTATTCCTTTCCGCTTCCGTCGATAAACACTGTTCCGCTTGCAGAATATTCCGATTCTGCGATCATTCCCGCCCGTTCCGTCACAGCCATTCCGATATCGGAGCTGCTATTCAGCGTATCGGGATCGGATATCCTTACCCCCTTTTTGTCCAGACGCTTCAGCGCCGAAGCCGCCGCGACCTCGCAGATAAGATTTTTTCCGCAGAAGCAGGATACCGCCAATACAGCTGAAAGCATTGATATACCTCGGATCAAGCCGCCGATAAGCTGTCCGGAAAGCACGCCGGTTACCGTACCGAAAGTCAGTACAGCCAATGCCGCCGCAGAAGCGACAACCGCTCCGGTGCGGAAAGCAACGATGAATTTTTCATTGCGAAGCTCGCACAGCTCCACAGCTTTCGGATTGTTTTTTCTTCCGAACTCAGTGCTGCCGCCGACCGCCGTGATCTTGACGATACCGCTTCCGTCACAAACAAGCGTACCGCTGTACACCGCATAGGGATTATTAAGTCCCGTAACGCTTCCTTTCCTGTAGCTGTCGGGGGGGACGGTTTTTTTCGCCCTGCCGATAACTCCCAAAACAGACTGATCCACTGTGAGCGAACCGTCAGCCATTATTCCGTCAGCGGGTATAACGTCGCCTGCCGAGAGAAACACCGCGTCCCCCACGGTAAGCATTTTCCGTGCTATCTTTTCCGTTTTTCCCTTATTTCCGAAAACAGTGTATTTTATTTCTCCATCATTGCCGCAAAGCTCATTAATGACTCGCTCAGAGCGGTATCTCAACATTGCTTCGGCAAGTCCCGAAAGAATTCCCAGGCAAAGCAGGACAACAGGTCTTACAAAGTCCGTTTCCGAATCAATGTATCCGATAAGTCCTGAAAGTGTGCGGATAATTTCCGCAAGAGCCGCAACCGCAAAAAGCTTGCAGCTAAGTCCGTTAATGCCGCGCAGGATATTCCTTGCGGCAGACGGTTTATATAAATGCTCGTTTAAGCCGTATTTTTTACGTGACGCTTCCGCTTCGCGCTCCGAAAGCCCGAAAAAAGTCATACTGTTCAATTTCTGTCAGAATCTTTCTGACAGCGCTCCTTTCGCATTTCATATTTCATATAATTTTTACCTTTATAAGCATTCCTCTGTCGCTTCTTGAAGCGCGGAACACTGTGCCGTCCGTGATACGGATAGCCTTTCCCGCAGGAACGGGATTTCCCTGCGGCGACAGCATACCCTCGGCGTTGCGGTTGATAAGAAACCACTCGCCGTTATGACAGCAAACATAAGCCTGTAAGGTCTTGTCCGCCTTTTCGTCGGCAAAAACATTGCTCTGCATATGCCACTTAAAAAGAGGTGTGTTGTTTACTACGTCCAGCTCCGAATGCTTTCTCCACTCGCCGCTGTGGCCCCGCACTTCGGTGTTCAGCTCAAAGCGGACTATGTTCCTGTCCGAAATTCCGGTTCCGCAGAAGGGACAGACCGGGTTATCCGTGTCATAAAGCACGAACCATTTTTTCTCGCAGGAGGGGTTGGAGCATTTGTGCAGCAAGTCCCACGTCCGAACAAGACCGCGCTCCCACTCCATAGCCGAGGGGCGCAGCGGCGGATTGTGCAGACCGTCCACAAAAGCTCTCAGGAATAGTTTTTCAAGGATAGGTCCCAAGTCCTTGACAGTGGTTTTCAGCGAGGAGGGACGGTTTGAAGTATCGTCAGGATTTTCTATGAACAGAGCCATAGGTCCAAGACCCAAATAGTCGTCCTTTTCAGCCGATTCGGAGGAGAAAATTTTAGGTCCCATAAGCGGGTGACGGCAGAAAAGGTACTCGTAGATAAGCACCGCCAGAGCGTGCAGGTCTGTAACTGAACTTGGTATCATTCGCCGCGGGTCGCTTCTGTCAAGTTCCATTGTGGACAGGACTTCGGGGGCGATGTAGCCTCTTGTTCCCGCAACCTCGGGAGGAAACAATCCCGGCACTACAAGGGAGTCTATGTCAATAACAACGCAATTACCTGTTTTCGGGTCTATCAGAACGTTATTGTTGGAAAGGTCGGAATGAGCAAGTCCCGCCTGATGCAGACGACGTATAGAACGGGACAGCAGCAGGGACATCTGTATCATGGAGCGGAAATCTCCAAGCTCGCTTTTGTTTAGGAAACGCCTGTTCCCCGATGTGAACCAGTTGCTTTTTTTGTCCTTGCCTTTCAGGTCGAGAAACTGGGAAGCGTTGTCCCCGAAGAAAAAGCTTTTGGGGTAGGCGGGGGAAACTATCCCGAATTCAGGCGACACTACCAGATCGGTAGGCCAGCAGAACCGTCCCGAAAAATATTTGGCAAGCCGCTCGTCGCTGCCTATCGCTCCGCCCTTGGATTCCGGGATCGTAGGGTTGTAGCGTCCTATAATAGCCTCCAGACGGGCGGACATATTTCGGTCGATCTTGTTCGGCTCGTTGAAAAACTGCACCACGTAAGACTTGTCGGGAGCGAAATATGTATATTTCATGCCGCCGCGGGGCGGGTTGTCGGTTATCACATACGGCAGCTTTCTCCCGTCGGAAAGAGTTGCCTCCCCAATCCTGCTCATAGTTATGACCATTTTCCCGTTAGGGAAAATGTGTCCTCCTTTCTAACGATGTTTTGTGGTTTTGCTTTAGCAAAATTCCGAATGACAGTGAGGAAAACAAAACTCGTAGTTTGAAAAATCTTTGATTTTTCAAACTTCCTCCCTCAAATCAGTTTAAAATATTTACCAGCAGCAAGGTTCTGTCATCGAACGACCCCCGCTCAACATAATTGTCAAGCCAAATCGTCAGCATTTCCGCCGCGTTCTTTTCGTGGACTATCCCGAACTCCGCCAGCGAAGCTTTTTGTTGGACAGTCTTGTTATTCCAAAGTTCTTCAAGAGTAAGTCCCGTTTCGGACAGTACATTTTTAGCATATTGAAGCGCATAAAGAACATCTCCGTCGTTTACCCATGGGTACGACACAGGCGCTGGAACAACGTAAGACCCGGTATCTCCCGCCTTGCTCACAGGCATGATCCCGTTAAGCTTCAAGTCAAGCGCAAGCCGCAGAAGCTGGGGATTGTTGGGATAATAGTCGTCAGCAACACCGTCGGTCATCATCATCAGCGATGTAAGCTTTCCCCTGCGGATTTTGGTGCGGCTCATAAGGCTTTCGGGATTTCTGAACTGTTCCGAGGTTATGAACTCAGTCTCACCCGCAAAGCTGCCGCTGTCCGCGTCTCCAAGAATTATCAGTGCGCCCGAAGTATCAGCGTTTTCGTCTATCGCGGCGATCATTCCGTCCCCAAGCTGAATAGACGCGGTAAGGTACTCCCTGCCGTTTCCGGTTTCAACTGGGATTATCACCGATGCCAGAAGGGTGCAGGAAAAATCTTTAAGTTCGGGTTTTCTGCCGACCGCGGCTTCAAATTCGGGATCATCTGCACGCGTTTCCAGTGCCGCTTCAACAGAGGCATACGCGTCCGCACAGCTCTCCCTAAGCATACCCGCTATCTGCGAGCATACCGCTCCGAAC
>CAMWRN010000167.1 GCA_947176675.1 uncultured Clostridia bacterium
ATAATATAATTATAATATAAGTCGAGATAAACGTCAATCCCGAAAATTTAATTTACGGAGGAAATGATTATGAGCAAGAAGATTGTTGTTATCACAGGAAGTCCACGAAAAAACGGAAACAGTTTTGCAATGACAGATGCCTTTATAAAGTCAGCTGAAGAAAAAGGTCATACCGTCACGAGATTTGACGCCGCAATGAAAAAAATTAACGGTTGTCGCGCGTGTGAAACCTGCTACTCAACAGGAAAAGCCTGTTCCTTTGATGATGAATTCAATACGCTGGCACCCTCAATTTTAGAATCCGATGTTATTGTATTTACAATGCCTGTCTACTGGTATTCAATACCCGCGCAGATCAAATGCGTTATCGACCGTGTATTTTCAATGGTTGTGGGTGGAAAGGATATTTCGGGCAAGGAATGTGCGCTTATCGCCTGCTGTGAAGAAAACGATATGACGGTTTTAGACGGAGTGCGTATTCCTATTGAACGCACCGCGGCGTTGAATAAATGGAAAATGGTCGGTGAGGTGCTCATACCGGGCGTTCTGAACGCAGGGGATATAGAAAAGACCGACGGCTGTAAGCAAGCGGCTGACTTGGCTGACAAAATTTAAGGGAGGATAATTTATGAGTAAGAAAATTGTTATACTTAATGGCAGTCCCCGCAAAAACGGCAACACCGCTGCTCTTACTGCCGAATTTACAAAAGGTGCAGAAGAAGCGGGCAACATCGTTACAGAGTTTTTTCTTGGTGATATGAACATAAACGGCTGCAAGGGTTGCTTTGGTGGTCATAGTATCAGGGAGTGTCCTTGCGTTCAGAAAGACGATATGCAGCAGATATACCCCGCTGTCAGAGAATGCGATATAATTGTGCTTGCCACTCCGCTTTATTATTGGAATATGAGCGGTCAGCTTAGAACCGCAGTTGACAGATTGTTTGCACTGGAGGAGGGTGACGGAAACTTGCTGCGGGGGCATAACAGAGCTTGTGCGCTGCTTATGGCAGCCGAAGGACACGGTTTTGAAGATGTTCTCCTTTACTATGAGCATTTAACAGAACATTTAAAATGGAAAAATCTCGGTCACGTTTTTGCAGGCGGCAACGGAGATATTGGCGATATATCAGGAAAACCCGAACTTGAACAGGCTTATACGCTTGGCAAATCGATTAGCTAAAAAGCAAGCAGCCGACAGTATTTTACTACTGCCGGCTGCTTGTATAATATTATTTAATTTTATTTCTCAAAGTCATGCAGTTCATTTACGGGAGTATTCCGTTTCTCAGTCTGTTAATAATACATAAATTTTTAAAATTCGGGATAGGTAACTTCCTCTCGTTTTTCAGTGATATCGTCTGAGGATCTTTCCAAAATAATATTTGTATATTTTTCCATGTAGAAAAGATCTTCAATATTTTCATCGATGTTACTTACAAATGGTTCAAGCTGCGGAGTGTTTTTCCAAATGGTGAAAAATAGCAGCTTGTTCTGCTGTTTGGGTATATAAAATGGCTTGGTACTTATATGATAGTATCTTGGCTTTTATAATTCAATGCATTTGTCTTTTAACGGTATTTTTGATAACTTCTATATCGTTACCTGTTTAAAGACACGAAATTTTTTTGTTAAGTCTTGACAGATTTTAAATTTTCGGGTATACTTATAAGCAAATTATTTCATTTATGCTTGTATCGTTTTGTGCGGGTGCAGGCTTTTTTGAAAATAATCAAAAAATGAAGCTCATTGGCTGACTTTTGTTTAAAGGGAACGATAGTTTATGGATTATGCTGCTTTGGAACAGATATGCAGTGAAAAAGGAACAACTCCGACTGCGGTCGCGTTAAAATTAGGATTAAGCAGGGGAAATGTTGCCAGTTGGAGAAAGGGTTGCGATCCGAGCATTAATGTATTAACACAGCTTGTGGTTGAACTTAACTGTTCTGCGGATTATCTTCTCGGTCTTGATACTGAGCCGAACAGGAAAGGCTCTCTGCCTATGCTTTCAAAAAATGAAAAAGAGTGTCTGTATAAATTCAGACGTCTTAACGACACGGAACAAGGAAAGATATTGGAGAGAATGGAAATGCTTCTGGAAAAAAATGATATGATTTTTGACATTTAATTTGGATGATGCCTTGCTTTTCAGCAGAATGTTTACATTTGTTTTTGCGAAAATGTAAAAAAGTGTCTTGAAAAGCGAAAATAAATGTGTTATAATGTCTATGAAGCGGTTTTGTCTGCCGATAATAAGACTCTCCGCTTACTAATATATGTTTTGCAGCTAATTTTACGAGCGGCTCAATGCCGAGGTTATTACAGGAGGATCATTATGAACAAAAATTATACCCCTGATGCGGAGGAGCGCTCCGAACTGCCATGGCTTATTTTTACGCTTGACGAAAAGGCTTATGCTGTTAACAGCAGGTTTGTTAACGGTATCGAAATGAAACCGGGAAATATTACTCCGATACCCGATTCTCCGGATATTTATTGTGGTCTTGTTGAGCGCAGGGGAGAGGTCTATCCGCTTTTAAATATGCGTAAAGTGTTTTATTTCCCATCGGTTGACGACGAAACCGAAAAGTTTGTTAATATGATAGAGCAGCGTAAAAACGATCATATAAGATGGATCGAGACTTTTGAACGTTGCTATAATACAAAAGAGAAATTCAATCTTGCTGTTGATCCGCATAAATGTGCTTTCGGAATTTGGTATGACCAGTTCAGCAAGGGAACGCATTCCATTACGTTCCATATCAAGAAAATCGAAGAGCCTCATAAGCTTCTTCACGAGACTGCCGCTTTAATAATCAACGCTATGAATAAAGGCGAGGAAAAAAAAGCGGAGATACTTTTTAAAAAGCTGAAAAATGAATATTATCCGAGGGTAATTGCGGTACTTGACGAGGTTAAATCGGTGTATAGAAGTACATACCGTGAAACAGTGGTCGTTCTTGCGGATGAAGAGCAGAAGCTTGGTCTTCTCGTAGATGAGGTTCTTGCAGTTGACAAGGTAGAGCCTGTAGTAGGCGGGGGAACCATGAACCTGCTGCTTCAGTCAAGATTTTTTGAAAAGGTTGTGCGGAACGATAAGATAGACAAGGAGATACTTGTGGTTGACGAAGAGGAGCTTCTCAAACTCTCCGAGGTGAATGCATAAGCAAGTATCGGATCAAGTGCGTGAAAATGGCTTAATACAGCCATATACCAAGGAGTTTTATTTTGGCAAGAATTTATCCGCTGTTTTCGTCAAGCAAGGGAAACAGCATATATATAGGCTCAAAAGACGTCGGAATACTTATTGACGATGGAGTGTCGTTCACTAAGCTAAAAAACGCTATGGAACTGAACGGTCTTTCGGTCGATTCAATAAAGGCCGTATTTGTTACTCATGAGCACAGCGACCATATAAAGGGTCTTTCAGTGCTTACAAAAAAAATAAAAGCTCCTGTCTTTGCACAGGAGCTTACTTTGGAATACCTTTTGAAGACGGGAGTGCTAAACGGCGAATATTGCGAATTTTCGGACGGCGAAGAAATTTGCGGAATGAGGATAGAATGTTTTTCTACTCCTCATGACGCAAGAGAATCCTGTGGCTATAAAATTACGTTTTCCGATGGAAGAACGGCGGCTGTCTGCACCGATCTGGGGCACGTTACAGAAGAAATTGAAATGGCTCTTTTCGGTACGCACTGTGTTCTGTTAGAATCGAATTACGATATTGAAATGCTCAGAAACGGTACATATCCGTATTATTTAAAAACGCGTATCTTTGGCGCAAGAGGGCATCTTTCCAATGCCGACAGTGGAAATTTTGCGGCGAAGCTTGTGGAAAGCGGTACGGAAAAAATTATTCTGGGGCATCTTTCTCAGGAAAATAATCGTCCCCCAATTGCCGAAAATACTGTTGTTTCCTGCCTTGGAAGCTTCAAAAGAAATGCGGACTACATTCTTTCCGTCGCTCCTGCTGAGACGAACGGGGGATTTGTAACGGTGTGAGGGATAGAACCTGAATGATGAATGTTAATCTGATTGTTGTCGGAAAATTAAAGGAAAGTTATTTCCGCGAAGCTTGCGCCGAGTATTCAAAGCGGCTGAAAGCTTTTTGCAGACTGTCTGTTACAGAGCTTGCTGAGAGCAGACTTTCAGACGATCCGTCTGAAAAGGAAGTAAAGTCGGCGCTTGCAGCCGAGGGAAAAGCAATGAAAAATTTTCTCTCCGGCAAGGACTGCTTTAATATTGCACTTTGTATCGAGGGGACAAGACTTTCTTCTGAAAAGCTTGCGGAAAAAATAGGAAGTATTTCAGTTTCAGGAAAGAGCACACTGAATTTTATTATCGGCAGTTCTTTTGGTATCGACAACGATATAAAAAAAATGTGCGATTTGAAGCTGTCAATGTCGGAAATGACGTTTCCGCATATGCTTGCAAGAGTTATGGTATTAGAGCAGATATATCGTGCTTTTCAGATTTTAAACGGAGGAAAATATCATAAATAAATTGATTTTTTTATAAAATATTTGCTGAAAACCTTATAGGACAATTGTAAAAATGCTTTTGCTTCAGGCTATAGTTATTATACATAATACCGAGACTCTCGTATCTTGACGCGCAAAATGTGAAAAGTGCAAAAACACGAAAAAAACGTAATATCTATAAAAGTTTATTAAAACTATGTAAAACGGCTATTTTATGTAGTTTTAATAGGAATTTTATAGATTTCAAGGATTTTTACGTGTTTTTGCATTTTTAGCGTTTGGCGCGTGTCAAGATCTTCTTTCTTGAAATTGGGTGCGACATCCTTTTATTCCACTGTAAAAAAATATTGTCCAAATTCGCTTTTAAGCAGCTTCACTCCGAATACATTTTCGATTGCGCCGCTTTTTGCTGCATTTTCCGGAGTGTCAAAAAGCGCAAGCTCTCCTCTGTCAATTATTGCAATTTTATCCGAATGTGTGAAAGCCATATTAATGTCGTGAAGCACGGCAACTACAGCTTTTCCACTGTTCCGAAGCCGCTTCATAAGTCCCGCAAATTCAAGCTTATATTTTATGTCAAGATAAGTTATTGGTTCGTCGAAAAAAATGTAATCCGTATTTTGTGCAAGCCGCATTGCTATATGTGCTTTCTGTTGCTGTCCCCCCGAAAGCTCCGAAAGAGGCTTGTCTGCAATCTCCTCAATTCCTGCTGCAGCGATAGCTTTTTCAGCAATGCTTTTGTCCTCCTCGGAGTAGCGGCGTGGGTAGCCGAGATAGGGAAATCTGCCGTGCATGACAAGACTTCTCACCGTTATAGAAGAAACAGGATTTATCTGCGGGAGATATGAGACCGTTCGCGCAAGGCTTTTTTCCTTGTATTCCGAAATGCTTTTGCCGTCGATGATTATTTCGCCCGACGTGGGTTCGAGAATTCCCGTACAGCATTGAATAAGAGTACTTTTACCGCTGCCGTTGGGACCTATCACGGAAACTGTTTTACCTTTTTCAAACTGCATATTTATATTTTTCAGTATGTCGTTTTTTGAATATCCCGCAAATAAATTTTTCAGTTCAATCACCGTGCTTGCCTCCCTTTTTTCTGATGAGAAGATATATAAAAAATGGCGCGCCTATATAAGAAATACAAATCCCCAGCGGCAGTTCATAGGGTGCAAAAATTGTACGGGATACTATATCGCAGACGTTCACAAACGTTCCCCCGAATATTGCGCACAGCGGGATAATTATGCGGTTTTCCGACGTTCCCGAGAGTCTGCGGACTATGTGTGGGACGACGAGTCCAACAAATCCGATAAGTCCTGAAAAGCTTACGGCAGCTCCTGCAAGAAGAGCCGCAGCTGCAAGAAATATGAACCGCACAAGGGACACATTAAGCCC
>CAMWRN010000168.1 GCA_947176675.1 uncultured Clostridia bacterium
CAATCATATATTTGGAAGAACTCGGACAGAAAGAATAAATATTTTAATCAGAAAACCGTAATTAAATAAATGCCGCTCTTAAAGAGTAGAGCGGAACGGCTAAAGAGAGCTATAGTGTACACAAAATGTACGCTTTGGCTCTCTTTTTTTGTTATCACAGCAAACCGCCCTGCCCCTCGGCAGAAAATAATTTACTTGTGCGCGGAAGTCGGCAAGACGGCTATGCTTTGATATATATTAAATTTTTTTAAGGAGGTTCACTAAGATGAACAGATTTACACAGGCGCTTGACAAGGTGCAGGACACAGTAACGGAGATCGGTGCAAGAACAATGCTTGCGACGGTCAACACAGCGGGAAAGGTTATGAAAACAAGGCTCGGCAAGGCTGTATTTGCCGTACCCGCGGCAATGGCGGCTTGTACGGTAACAGCTTCGGCGGCAGGAGAGGGCGGCGACGCCACAGCGCAGGGAATGATTGACGGCATTATGGGTATTCTCGGTCCCGGCGTTATCGGTCTGGGAACGCTTGTAGCCATTGTCGGCGGTATTCAGACAGGCGTAGGCTTTAAGGACGAAAACGCAGACGGTAAGACAAGAGGCTTTCAGACCCTTATCGGCGGCGCGATAATTGCCGCGGTCGGCGCGCTTGTACCCGACAGCATTTCACTCGGCGGCTGACGTCAGCTTGTAAACACAATACCAAACAGGCGGTATGAATACCACAACCGCCTGTTACGGTAATGCGAAAGGAGATGTAAAAAATGGGAGAGCCAAGTATATGGCAGAAAGCCTTTGAAGAAGCGACAGAAATTATTCAAAAGGAAGCGGACGGATTTTCTCAGGTACTTGACGTTCTTGTGGGCTTTGATGTCGTCAGCGAGTGCGGCACAGCGATAGACGTTTTTACAGCCGCGGGAACGGCGTTAATGGCTTTGTTTTTCTGTATGGAGGCGTTTACGTATTGCGCTGCCATTGATTTTAACGGAGGTATTGAAGGCGCACTCAGGATTGCAATGAAGCTCATAGTAAGCGAGATTATCATTCAGAACACAGGGAATATTGTCGGAGCAATATCTGAGATATTCCGTTCGGTATCGCTGACATCATACAACGAGGCGTTTTCGGGCATAAGTAACTCTTTTACGGCTGCCACAACGGCAAACGGCGGAGTAGACGGAGGTTTGCTTGACCTTAACTACATATGCCTTGCTTTTCTGCTGTTTATCATAGCCGCCGTACTTTTTATCCTGTTTTCAATGATCGTCATAACAATGCTGGGCGTAGTCTTTGAAACAGGCATTTTAGTAGCAATATCCCCCGTTGCGCTTTCGACCCTTGTAAATTCACAGGCGCGTTCGGCGGGAGTAGCCTTTATAAAAAACTTTGCCGCTGTATCTATGCAGTGGGGAGTATTGTCAATATGTTTTCTTGCCTACACAAAAATAAGTACGGGCTTGACCCTGTCCTTTATTGATAACTGCGACAGCGGCGGCTTGCTTGTACATATTATGCAGTTTGCTACGCCTTTGCTTTGCGTGGTAATGCTTGCAGTCACCGTGTCAAAGGCAAGCGAGATAACAAAACGCGCGTTGGGAGGCTGATGAAATGATTAGAGCAGACGTGCCGCAGGACGTTACAGAGTACAAGGAGCAATTTTTCCTCGGAATGACAGGCAGACAGCTTGTGTGCGTGGTTTTAATGCTGATACTTGCGGTTGTGACGTTTCTGCTGGGCAGAAATTTTGTAACGTCGGATATTCTCGTATATCTGATTATTCTTGAAGTCGCTCCCCTTGCCGCCGTTGGATTTTTGAAATACAACGGTATGGGTATAGAAAAAATCGCCGTAAAGGTAATTGATTTTTATTTCGGCTGCCAGCGGAGAAAAATGGTGTATCTGCCGCCCGAAACGGAAATACACGATTTTGTCAGAGCGATATACATTGCCGAAATCGAAAAGGAGCGCAAAGCGGCGCTTCGGGAACAAAAAAAGGCCTCCAAATCTGCCACAAAAACGGCAAAAAAAAAAAAAACAAAGGAAAGAAGTGATATAAATGTCCGAAAATAACACAGTAACCGCAGAAATTGACGTAGAGGCGGCAATCTCCGAAATTGCGGAAATGGAAGTATCTAAGGCTCTGGAAAGCGTCGCGGAACTGACGGAAACAACCGTACCCGAAAGTGAAACGCTTGCTCCCGACAGCTTGAATGATACGGAGAATATTGAAACGGAAATAACTGCCGTCACCGAAATCACGGAAGAAATGGTAATGACCGTTTCGGAGGAAACCTTTACCGTACAGACAGATGACAACATATCGGCGCTGCCACCCGAAACAACGGCGGCAATGACCGAAACCGAGAAAGTGACTTCAGCGGTCGTTACCGAGGAAAGCGTAAGCAGTACCAAGTCGGAGCTTACGGTAAATCACCTCTTAATGCCTGTCATTATTGCCGTTCTTGCATTGACCGCATTTTTTATTAAAAAGTCGGGCGGCAAAAAGAAAAACAGCGGCAGGAAATACGCAAGGGACAGGGACGCGGAGCGGCTTAATGCCGATAAACCCGCAAAATCAAAGAAAAAGGAAAAGCGGGACAAGTCCGAAAAGGAAAAGCGGAATTTGTCAAAGAAAACTCTTGACACCATTCCGTACAAGAAAATTTTACCCTGCAACATATGGTATCTGGGTAAAAAGATGTACTCAAAGGCGTACACCTTTGACGATATTAACTTCAACCTCGCAGACGAGGAACAGCAGTATGCCTACCTTGACAAGTATATTGAGTTTATGAATATCCTTGACGACACGGTAGACTGTCAGGTTTGTTTGTGGAACAGTATGGTGAACGTGGACGAATATCGTCACCGCATTCTGATGAAGCAAACGGCGGACGAGTTTTTCAATCTCCGCTTTGAATACAACAGCCGTGTGCTGGAGGAAAATATCAAGAAAGGTCAGAACGCTATCCAAAAGCATATGTATGTCACGCTTACGATAAAAGCCGCAGACGAGGAAACCGCAAGGAGAAAATTCAAGTCCCTTGATATTGCCGCTGTAAATTCCTTTAACCGTATCGGCAATACAAACCTCCGAGAGCTTACCTCGCAGGAAAGACTTGAAATGCTCAAGGATTTTTACATCGGAGCAAACGAAAGTCAAGTACCCGAACTTACCGAAGAAAATTTCAAACGCGGCGAGGATAAACTCTACTGCTCTCCCGATTACTTTGATTTCAAAAAGGACTATTTTATGTTTAATGACACTTACGCAAAGGTCGTGTACATAAGAGATTATCCCGCAACGGCAACAAGCGAGATTTTTACAGACCTTTTGAAAACGGGAATTGAAATAATGATAACCACCAATATCGAAACCTACGACAGCGCGGCGGCGCGAAAACTGGTACAGCGTCAGATAACCGCAATTGATACTGATATGGCGAAAAGAGAAGTTGCGGCGGCTCAACACGGTAATTTCTCAACGCAAATGCCGCAGAGAATAAAAAATCAGCGCGACAGTATGGTTGCGGTTTACGACAAAATAACAATGCAGGATCAAAAGCTGTTTTTAACCAATATACAGATTTTGATTAAGGCTAAGTCCTATGAAGAACTGATGAACAATGCGGAGATCGTTGAAAGCACCTTGAAGCGTTCGGGCTGCGTAAAGGGAGAAATGGCGTGGGAGCAGGAGGACGGAATGTGCGACTGTCTGCCTGTCGGCTATCAGCGTAAATTCGGCTGGCTGCGGACAATGCCCTCGGAGGCTGTAGCTATATTTATGCCCTTTAACGTAAAGGAAATGCAAATGCCAAACGCCGTCTATTACGGTCTGAACGTTCTGTCCCACAATGTCATAACCTTTGACCGAATGGAGGGGCTTGTCAATCCTGCGGGATTTGTGCTTGCCTGTCCCGGCGCAGGAAAATCATTCTTTGTAAAGCGGGAGCTTATAGACGTTTTTCTGCGTAATAAAAATGCCGACATTATCGTAATCGACCCCGAAAGAGAATACTGGAAGCTTGCAGAGGCGTTTAACGGTACTGTTGTCAGATTTGCAAACGGCTCTAAAAACTATATCAATCCCTTTGATTTTGACTTCCGTCTGCTTGATGATGACGAGATAGATATTATCGCCGACAAGTGCCAGCTTATAACGTCCTTTATCTCTTGTATGGACGCCAAGCACCCCCTTAACGCACAGGAAAAATCCTTTGTAGACAGGTGCGTCCGCAAAGCGTACATCAAGTCAAAGGTGCTTGAAACCCTTGACCCCGCTGATATGCCTACTCTCGGAACATTCCTCGAATGTATGAAAGAGGAAAAGGAGAATGTCAATAAGGAAATGCGGGACAAGCTGATAGTTACGGTCGATATGTACGTCAACGGCTCTGCAAAGTATTTTGACAATCAGACAAACGTTGATACGGAAAACCGCTTTATCTCCTACGATATACGCGATCTGAACGGCAATCTGAAAACACAGTCAATGCTTCTTATCCTCGATTATATTTGGAACAGACTGTCAAGAAACAGAGATTTGGGCAGGGCTACCTACATTTACTTTGACGAAGCTCACCTGCTTTTCGCTGACGAATACTGCCTTGACTATCTTAAAATGCTCTGGAAACGCGCAAGAAAGTACGGCGGCGTACTCACTGGTATTACACAGAATGTTGAGGACTTGTTAAAGGACGAAAAATCCCGCTCTATGCTTTCAAACTCGGAATTTCTTGCTCTCCTCAAACAAAACTCCACCGACGCCGCTAAATTGCAGGATATACTGCATTTCACTGACAGCGAGATAAGGTACGTCAAGGACACTCCCGCAGGACACGGCATTTTGGTACTGGGCGGTAAGGATAAAATACCGTTCTTTGACGAGTTCCCCAAAGATACGGAATTGTATGAAAAGATGTCAACCAATTTCAGCGAAACGGCAAAAATGCTTGCTGAAAATGAATGACCGAAAGAAAGGGTGATGTAAATATGTCAAGAAAAAAGCACAGAGGAAAAGACGGCAGCCCTCATTCGGACGGCAGCGTAACGGTCCGCAGACAAAAAGCCGCCAAATTCGCTGAAAAAAACCTTAAACCCACCTCGGAAAATTCCCCATTGGGGAATTCCGAGACAGAGGTAATTGCCGACGATACGCCGCTTGATAATTCAGCGGATAAAGAGTACAGCAGTAACCGAAAAAAGAAAAAAAGATACGGCGATGAAAATACTGCTGTAGATAATACGGAAAGTCCCCAAGACGAAAAGCGGCTAAAAAAAGCGGCGGCTGTACGTCAGGCGGCAGAACGGAGCATTGCGGACAGCAGAAAAGCCAATATTGAGGAAACCGAGGAAAAGCCGAAAGAGGACGGCATTTCTGAAAATCCCAAGGAAGAAGCGCCGCCGCAGGACAACGCTTTGTCAGAGAGTGACGACGCTCAAACGGAAGATAAATCCGTTGACCCGCAGACGGCAAAGCGGTTGAAAAAGGCGGCATACATCAAGCAGATGAATGAAGCCAAGATAGCAGATGAAACAAGCCTTGAGGACGAGGAAGAACACACCGAGGAAACCGCAGAGGAACAGGAGCAGACGGAGGAAATTTCGGACAATGACGAATTGCCCGAAGCCAAACCGACAGCAGACGGTACTGACGGCGGCGAAATTGATACGGACGAATTAAAAGAGGCGTATATAAAGGAATTTGCCGCCGACCAATTTCAAAGTCGCAAAAATAATAAAAGCAATATACCCGCGGGAATGATACTTGAAGCCGCAAAGGACACGGTGGATTTTGTTTCTGCCGTTCAGAGCGGAGACGCTACTAAGGTTGCCGCACTTCCCATAA
>CAMWRN010000169.1 GCA_947176675.1 uncultured Clostridia bacterium
ATATCGTTGTCGCCGATACTGTCAAGCAGGTCGTTCAAAGCGGGATAATTCTTCACCTCGATAAGACTGCGTATTTCCTCTTTTGCGGCAGTGTCAGCATCAAGCTTATTCACAAGCTCACGGAAGAAACCAATGTCTCCCAGCTCAAAGCGGAAATCCTCGTTTTCAAAGGAAGCCAGCACTTCTATCGCGCTTGAAATGACTTCAAGGTCGGCTCTCTTGGAATCCGAACCGATAAGCTCTATTCCCATTTGATGTATCTCATCGCTTCTTCCACGCATAACAGGCTTGTTGCGGTAAACGTTCTGACGGTAAAAAAGTCTCAGCGGAAGCTCCGCGTCCCTAAGCCTTGTCGCCGCAACTCTTGCTATGGGCATAGTCGAGTCGGGACGAACCACAAGCAGCCGTCCCTTGTTGTCTGAGAGCTTATACATACTTTCCTGCGGAAAGTATCTTGAATTAAGATTAAACACGTCAAAAAATTCAAGTCCCGGGGTCACTATCTCGCAGTAACCCTTTGATTTAAAAATTCCCGAAAGCTTTTCCTCAAGGCTGCGGCGCATTGCGCAGTCCTCAAAAAGCAGATCGCTCGTTCCCTCGGGAGTTATCAAGTCATATCTGTTCATCTGTTATCTCCTTTTATTGTAGTAAAGTAGTATCACAACATCTTGATATTATGATAGCATATTATCTTTACATTGTCAATAGCCTTAAAAAATATTTACAATTTCAGAACAGCGATATCTGGTTAGACTTGGGCAAAGCTTCAAGTGCACCAATACTTTCAAGAGTTTCGATAACCGATTTTGTCGCGCCGCTTCTTTCCTGAAGCTCGTCTATCGAAAGCAGTTCTCCCTCCTGAACCGCATCGTATATAGCCTTTGCCGCGTTTACACCAACACCCTTTGCGGAACAGAACGGCAGACGAAGCTTTCCGTCCTCAATCTTGTATTTTGCTGAGTCCGACTTGTAAACATCTATGGGCAGGAATTCAAATCCCCGAGCCATCATTTCGTTCACGATCATTAGCATATCGTATGTGGCAGATTCCTTGGCGGTACGTTCGTTGCCCTTGTTACGCAGCTCGGCTATTTTGAACCTGACCGCTTCCCTGCCCTGTACCGCAGTTTCCGCGTCAAAGTCCTCTCCGCGCACTGTAAAGATTGTCGCATAGAACGCCAAAGGCTCGTAAACCTTATACCACCCCAGCTTCATCGCAGCCGTAACATATGCCGCCGCGTGAGCTTTCGGGAACATATACTTGATCTTCAGACAGCTGTCTATGTACCATTGAGGAACATTATGCGCAAGCATATCCTGCTTCATTTCGTCCGTCAGAAGCTTCGGAGCGTTACCCTTTCTGGTGATCTCCATAATTTTAAATGACAGCTTCGGGTCAAGTCCGTGATATATAAGATATGTCATGATACTGTCACGTGTTCCGATAACGTCAGAAATGGTACAGATATCTTCCTTGATGAGCTCCTGCGCGTTACCGAGCCAAACGTCCGTACCGTGAGAAAGTCCCGATATCTGCAAAAGGTCGGAGAAATTTTTTGGCTTTGCTTCGATAAGCATTCCTCGCACAAAAGGCGTACCCATTTCGGGAATAGCCAGCGTTCCCGTTTCACAGTCGATATCTTCGGGCTTTACGCCCAGAGCTTCCGTGGAAGTGCAAAGACTGATAACCTTTTCGTCCCCGGGGAAAATATCTCCTGTCTTTCTTCCCGTCATATCCTCAAGGTGCTTATAGAGCGTAGGAACATCGTGCCCCAGCTCGTCAAGCTTCAGAATTGTGTCATGAAGCGAATGGAAGTCAAAGTGTGTGGTAGTAAAAATAGAATTTGGGTCTTCGGCAGGGTGCTGAACGGGAGTAAAGTCGTAAACGTCAAACTTTGACGGAACGACTACCATTCCCCCCGGGTGCTGACCCGTCGTTCGCTTGACCCCTGTGCAGCCGATAGTAAGACGGTTTATCTCCGCTTTGGAAGCGATTTCCCCCTTTTCGTCAAGGTAATGCTTAACATAGCCGTAAGCGGTCTTATCCGCAACAGTACCGATAGTTCCCGCCTTGAAAACGTTGTCCTTGCCAAACAATTCTTCGGTGTACTTGTGGGCAAATGTCTGATATTCTCCCGAAAAGTTAAGGTCAATATCGGGAGCTTTATCTCCGTCAAATCCCAGAAACGTTTCAAAGGGGATATCGTGTCCGTCGCGGTTGTATGGAGTGCCACATTTTTCGCAGTTTTTCGGCGGCAGATCGTAACCCGAACCCACAGAACCGTCCGTAATAAAAATGCTGTGCTTACAGTTAGGGCAGACATAGTGGGGAGGAAGCGGATTTACCTCGGAGATTCCCGCCATAGAAGCCACAAACGACGATCCTACAGAACCACGGGAACCTACCTGATACCCATGCTCATTTGAATTTGCAACAAGCTTTTGTGCGATCATATAGAGAACCGCAAAGCCGTGCTTGATGATCGATGTAAGCTCACGATCAAGACGTTTTGCCACAAGCTCCGGAACCGGATCACCGTATATGAACTTGCACCTTTCCCATGAAATACGTTCCAAGTCCTCTTCTGCCCCCGGAATTTCCGGAGTGAACGTTCCCGGCGGGATAGGCACAACGTCCGGACTTACCATATCCGCTATCTTGTTGGTATTTGTAACGACTACCTCGTAAGCCTTTTCTTCGCCCAGATATGAAAATTCCTCCAGCATTTCATCTGTGGTACGCAAATACAGCGAAGCCTGATTTTCAGCGTCCTTGAATTTCTGATATGTAAGAATTTTCCTAAAAATACCGTCAGCCTTGTCCATGAAGTGAACGTCGCAAGTTGCCACAACGGGAATGTTAAGCTCCTCGCCGAGTCTGACGATTTTCCTGTTAAGTTCCCGCAAGTCCTCCTCGGAGGTGATGTTGGGGTACTCTTCGTCGCGGATAAGGAAAGCGTTGTTTGCGATAGGCTGTATTTCCAGATAATCGTAAAAACGCGCTGTCTCCTTAATGCTTTCCCAAGGGTGACCGTCCTTGACAGCGGAGAAAACCTCTCCCGCTTCACAGGCGCTGCCAACGATAAGTCCGTCGCGGTGAGCCATAAGCTCAGAGATCGGTATACGCGGATTACGCTTAAAATATTTGATGTTACCGTAAGAGATCAGCTTGTAAAGATTTTTCAGACCAATAGCGTTCTTAACAAGAATGATCTGATGATAAGACCTGAGCGAACGCGGGTCTACGTTAAGCACGCACTTATTTATTTCGCTGATGCTGGTTATTTTGTGTTCTTCGATAAGTCTTCCGATAAGAATAATGTAAATTCTTGCCAGCACTTTTGCGTCATCGTCCGCGCGGTGATGATTGAAGTCACCCAGACCCAAATCTTTAGCAACATAATCAAGCTTGTGCTTTTTAAGATGCGGAAGCATACTTCTGCTCATCTTGACGGTGTCGATAGTGGAAAAACTGAAATCAATGCCGTATCTTTCACAGCCCGCATTTATAAAGGAACAGTCGAAGCTTGCATTATGGGCAATAAGCACAGGAGCTTGTCCGCAGAATTCTATGAATTTTTTTATTGCCTCCTCCTGAGACGGCGCGCCCTTTACCATATCGTCCGTAATGCTCGTCAGTTCGGTTATGCGGGGGGGAATTTTTCTATCGGGATCGACAAATGTCTGAAAGGTATCCTCTATCTCCAGACCCTTTACCCTTACCGCACCGATCTCGATTATTCTGTCTGCCTGTGCGCTGAAGCCTGTGGTTTCTATATCGAAAACAATTACCTCGCCGTTCAGGGAAATATCCTTGAATACGTTTACCGCATTTGTCCTGTCGTTTACCGAGTACGCTTCACAGCCGTATATTACTTTAAACTCTCCGCCGTTCTTGCGTATCTTAGCCGAAGCCGAAGCAGCTTCCGGAAAAGCCTGGGCTACGCCGTGGTCTGTGATAGCCATAGCGGTGTGTCCCCAAGAGTATGCCCTTTCAATAAGCTTTGACGCGGGAGTAATAGCGTCCATAGCGGACATATTTGTATGCAGATGAAGCTCCACGCGCTTTTCTGCAGCATTGTCCTTGCGCTCTGTTTTGCCGACCTGCATTATGTCGTTTGCCTTTATTACGAATTCGTTGTCAAAGGTATCAAAATCCGCTCTGCCTTTAAGCAGGACAGTACCGCCCTTTTTAAACGCCGCAAGGACGTTTTCATCGTCCTTATTTTCAAAGCTTTTCACCGAAATGGAACTTGTGTAGTCGGTTATGCTCATGGACACAACACGCTTTTCTCCGTTTTTGGTGCGTATCTCCTTTTCGGAATAGTCAAACACGTCTCCCCATACTGTAATGTTACTCATCTTGCTTGTTATGTCGGAAATGTTGATAACAGGCGAATCTATAGTTCTGCCCTTGATAAGCTTTGCGCCGTCCTTCAGAATTGGCAGATCCTTAAAATCAATGGTAATAATAGGTTCTTTCGGTATCTGAGCAGCGTCTCTGTCAACGGGATACCCCTCTTCGTGAGGAGCCTCCTGCGGTACAGGCATTTCAGAAATGATCTGCGCCATTCTCTTGGCATAATCGTTCTCCTCAGGCTGAAAGCTTCCCTCGGCAAGTACCACTTTAACGCTTACGGAAAAGACCTCACGTATCAGCTTTTCAAGCTCTGTTTCAACTCCCGCTTTTTTCAGAGTACCGAACCCTGCTCCGTTGACGTTTACAGTAACGGTATTGTCGGCAAAAAAGTAGTCCGCCTTGTCAAGATGACCGTTGACAACGTACAGTCTGCGTTTGAGCATTGTCACAACATCGGGCATACAATTTTCATTAAAAAGCGCAGGACTGTAACGGCAGTTCAGTGTAAAACTTCCGATATCAAGATTCCTTTTCATGACCTTTTCAAAGTCCACAACATAATCATACTTCTGCACCTGTTCATATGAAGCAAACACAGCAAGATCGCGGGTTCGCTCGTTATGTACAAGCCTTAAAGCTTCGCCCCTGCCGATCGAGTTGGGTATGTCCGAAATATAGTCGGAAAAAAGTTCTTTTATAAGCATTAAAGTTTCACCGATCCTAAAGTTTTTCTATTTCATCAAGCAAGGCTGTAAGTATTTCCTCTTCGGGCAGTTTTCTAACAATTTCTCCCTTTCGGAACAAAACCGCACAGCCGTCTCCGCCTGCGATTCCAACGTCCGCTTCCCGAGCTTCTCCCGGACCGTTCACCACGCAGCCCATTACCGCGACGGTGATGTCCTTATCTATGTCCTTAACAGCCGCCTCAACCTTTTCTGCAAGAGCGATAAGGTTGATTTTGGTTCGTCCGCAGGTTGGACAGGCAATAAGCTTTACACCTTTCCCTTTGCCCACAGCAGCGAGAATATCCTTTGCTGCGTATATTTCCTCCACAGGGTCAGCGGTGAGAGATACCCGTATGGTCTCGCCTATCCCGTCCGCAAGCAGCGAACCTATCCCAACAGCAGATTTTATAATACCCATGCGCTTTGTTCCGGCCTCGGTAACACCCAAATGCAGCGGATAATCGGTTTTCTCCGCAAGAATCCGATAACCTTTTATCATAGTAGATACGTCCGAAGATTTTATCGAGATAACAATATCGTGAAAATCGCACCGCTCCAAAAGCTCCGCGTGGCGAAGCGCGCTCTCTACAAGAGCTTCAGCTGTGGGAGAGTCGTACTTTGCAAGAATATCCTTTTCCAGCGAGCCGGAATTTACGCCTATCCTTATGGGGATATTCTTGTCCGCACAAGCCTTTGCCACAGCCTTTACCTTATCAAAGTCACCGATATTTCCGGGATTTATGCGTATTTTGTCA
>CAMWRN010000170.1 GCA_947176675.1 uncultured Clostridia bacterium
TCAATATACTGTCCGATTTGAATGTAATTTCGTCCGAAACGGCTCAAATCTTTTACAATAATCAGATTGATTTTTCCTGTTTTTGCGTCCTCCAGTAACCGAGTAACAGCGGGACGATTAAAATCCGTGCCAGAAAATCCATCGTCAACATAAATGTCATAGGTTTTCCAACCTTGCTCCACAACATATTTTTCGAGTATCAATTTTTGATTTTCAATCGAAACAGACTCACCAAGTCTTTCGTCGTCTTTAGAAAGTCGGACGTAAATTCCAACATTATAATTATTCTGCTTTGGCATTTTAACTACTCCTTTCATTTCCAAAGCAGCCATATTCGATAAATTTATTTTAGCATAAATTATCGAATATGGCAATACCTTTTTTCAAAAATTATGCGA
This sequence comes from uncultured Clostridia bacterium, assembly GCA_947176675.1. GTDB lineage: Bacteria > Bacillota > Clostridia > Oscillospirales > Ruminococcaceae > RGIG8773. Next base: position 399 of record CAMWRN010000170.1, read on the forward strand.
CTTTATTTAAAGTTTCGGAAATCGCTTTATTAAAAGCAATTTCCGAAATAACCTTGTCAATATCCTTGTTGCCGATAAAATGGCTATGTACCACATATTTCTTACCGTCAATTTCGTATTCGCTCACTCTGACAGGGCAAGCAGAATATTTTTCGTTAAGCTCAAACATTGTCATTTTGTTTTTCAATATGCAATCCCTCCATTTAGTTTTTTAAAATACACATTTAAATTCTACTTGTTTTCAGCAATTATAACAGGCGGATTGTTCTGCAAGAAACGTTTTTCCTTTTCTTCGGTAACAAAATTCTGAACCACATCAATAGCAAAAAGGAAATCTAACATCTCCTTAAATTCTTCGGGAGAAATATCATCACCGAAATATTTGTACACAAGACCACCTATTCCGCATAAATTGTGTGTACGCTTTTTTCTTTCCTCCTCAGCAATCGAATTCTGAATTTTCTTACGCTTTTCCTCCAATCTTTTCAGTTCCGATTCTGCTGACTTAGCACGTTCATTAAGACGTGCAAGTTTCTCCTGCATTGTGGTTACATTAGTTGTTTTTGACATAATATCAATCCTTTCTTTTTCTATTTCAAGCTCACAAGAGCAAGCTACCTTACGGATAACGGAATATTCGGGCTGCAACTACTAATCTCGTTCTCACTGTATAACTCACGCAATCGTTACAGGTAACTTTATTCTATCGGGTACAAAGCCGCCCAAATATCCGTAGGGCGCACTTATACAAACTGTCAAGCAGTTTGTTGTGCGCAAGGGGAAGTTTCCCCTTGACCCCTCTAAATGTTTGCTGTCGCAAACATAAAAATACGCACAGCGATTTAACGTGAGCGATGTTTTTTCACGGATTTATCTCTATTGTTATCGTTAAAAATGTTGAGTACTTTTTCTTTATCCCGATTAGCAAAGAAAATTACTTGTTTACCATCATTTTTATTTTTTACCGTGTGTAAAACATTCTCTCTGTTAAGTGCTAAAATAAAATTCTCCATATTTGGAATTTTATCAGATTCTATAGCGAAAGTTTCAGAAAGCGAACAATTCAATTCAGTTTCAATAATTTCTTTTTTGATAGAACGTTTTTCTAAATTCAATTTTGATAATTCAAAATTAAGCTTTTCAATCTCTGCATTTGTATTTGTAAGAATTACTTTTCGATTATAGCTTCCCTTATCGGTACGATAACCCTTTTTCTCAATAGCACAAGCTGCCGCACCAAGATGTTTTTGAGGAATTTTAGAAACACCTTGTGTCTTGTAGCTTCTATGGTCAATACGTTCATTAGAAACAAAATACAGTTTATGATTACACCAATCCGCCCATAACTTTCTCCATTCTAAAAGCAATGCTTTATCATTCCAAGCACGTTCCTTTTGAGTAAACCCATTTTCGCTGACCTTGCGGGTAGTTAGCAAAATATGGACGTGTGGATTACCGTCCTCTTTATCGTGGATTGCAAAATCTACACACATACCTTTTGAAATAAAACATTGCTGACAGAATTTTCGTACTAAATCAATCTGTTCGGAGCGAGATATTTCTACAGGCAAAGCTGAATCAATATGTCTTGCAGTTTGGCTATTTTTGCGAGTTTCAGACTTTTCAACAGAGTTCCATAATATAGAACGATTTTTGAATTTAGTCGGAGCATTGTAGGGTAAAAGAATTTCCTTATGTACAACTTCACGCTTTCGACGGTAGTCGTGAAGTTTTCCGTCGTACTCATTTTTGATTTTCTCACCCGATATGTATGCCGCTTTTGCCACAGCACTTGCGCCTTTTCCACGGCTTACAATTTTGACGTTAAAATGATAAATTGCTATATAAATCTTCCTTTCGCATTACTCTGCAAGATACGGATTTATGAAAATGATTTTTAAACCCTTGCTTAAAAGTTTGGTGTTTTACATAAAATCGACTATGCTGTTATGTAGTTTTTATATAAAATGCTCCCATTCCTATTTTGAAATGGGAGCATAAATGTGATAAGTATAAAACGCTTTACCTAACCTTATTCAGTTTTTCACGAACATTTTTTATTCGTTTATAAACGGACGTTTTGGAAAGATGTAAAATTTCCGTAATGTCTTTTACGGAGTAACCTCTTACTCTCATCAGAAGTATTTGCAAAGTTTTTTCGCTGGTCTTTTTCAAAATTTTGTACATTGCAGGATTTTCAACATCGTCCAAAAGTTGCTCAACTGTCGTGACCTCCCGCTGACTTTTGTCCTCAATAATTTCCTCGTAGAAGTCGCCAACGTCGTATAGCCTTTTGTAGAACCTGTCGTCGGAGTTGTAAGCAATTCTGTCAAAGTCGTGAAGCTCCGCAATAATGTTTTCGTCAACACCCAATGCACGCCACTCTTTTTCCTCTGTTTCCTTTTTCCTGCGCCATATCCAATATGATTTTAAGCTATTGTATACCATTTTAAATTCCTCCAAAATTATTTTTTAGTCATGAAAAAATAATTTGAAGTGGCGGTGATCGGCAGCCTACAAAAAGAAAAATCGCAAATGCAGAATTGCATTTGCGATTTAAATAAATATATTGTTGAAATATGTCGATTGAGTTTGCAGACAAGTTCCTTATGTCAGAATTGATTTTTTTGATAAATTATAACTTTGATATATTATGTAAAAGAATTCACACAAACAAAAATCCTCCAAGCTTCAAAAACGAAGTTGGAGGATTTTACTGCATAGGAAATTAACCCGCCAAACTTTCCGTTTTTTTATTTGGCAGGCATCAGATAAAATAAAAACAAAGCCAATGAATTTGTGATTGTTTTTCACATTTTCATCGGCTCTGCGTCTTAGCGTCCGGCTCTTTGATGACGGTTATTTTTAAATTGTGCGCTTCAATCAGACTTTCCTGCCTGCATTTCGGACAATACAGCGGATAATTCTTTAAAATAGTATCATCTCGCATTTTATCACGAGTTTTATTTTTGCATACGGGACACAATATCCATTCGGTTTTCATTTTATTCACGCTTTCTGTTTATTAGTTGTACTTTGAATTTTCTCGGTTACAGCACCGTCTGACAAGATATAAACCTTATCGCAAATTTCAATCGTTGATGTGTCGTGGGTTGCGATAATACAAATATTATCTTCGGCTAATTTTTTTACAGCAGCTTGGAATTTCATAATTGAATCTTTGTCAAGATTTGCTGTAGGTTCGTCAAAAATAAATATTTTGCTTTTCTTGTATATCGCGCGAGCAATGGCAATTCGCTGTGCCTGACCGCTTGATACCGTATTTCCGTCCTCGCCAAGTATTGTGTCAAATCCGTTTGGCATTGAGTTTATAAAATCCAGTATATTTGCTTTTGAAGCTGCGTCCTGCATTTGATTTTCTATCGCACTTTCTTCCGACATTATGATATTCTCGGCAACACTTCCCGAAAATAAATAATCGTTCGGCGGCACATAAGCAACTTGTGTTATAATGTCATTTCTCGATAGAGTTCCCAAATCATGCTTTAATGTGACCGAACCGTTTGACGGTTCATATAATCCCATTAATAATTTAAGCAACGTACTTTTGCCGCTGCCGCTTTTGCCGATAATGCCTGTTACATCACCTTTTGAAAATGACAGGTCAATTTTATTCAAAATATTTTCTTCCTGCGTATATGCAAAACTTAAATTTTCTGCACAAAGCTTGTAAGCATTTATAGGCGCAAGTTTATTATTTATTTGCTCCAAGGGCAGTTCATAAATTTCACCTATTCTTTCCGAAGAAGCTGTTGCTTGTCCGATTTGTGCAACAGCGGCAGGGAACTTTGTAAGCGGAGTTATTATGTAGTTCAAAAGCTGAACGATCATTATCAAACTTCCTACAGTAGTTTCGCCGTTCAGAACAAAATACGAACCAAGTCCAAGCGTGACCAACGACATAACGTTTCCCGAAAGCGTTCCGACAAACATTGCAAAGCCTTCCCACGCTCCTAAAATCATACCGCTTTTTAATTTGTTTTTGTACGCCGCTTTCATCTTTTCAGTAATTTTTGCCTGCATTGAATATGCTTTTATCAGTACGATTTTATTAAGATTTTCCTGAATTATACTTCGATTGATTTCATCATAATTTTTATCGACGGCACTAACTTTTTGAATTTGCGGCGTTAATGCTCCCATAAGGGACATCATCAACGGTGTAAGAATTATAAGAATAACAGCAATTTTCCAATTAAGAAAAAACAATGCCGCAACCGCAAATAAAGCAGAAGCCAGTCCGCCGATTATATTATCCGCAATGGTTATGTAACACGAGCCTATCGCTTGAATATCCGCTGTCAGCCTTGTCAAAAGTTCACCGCTGTGCTGTTTTGAAATATCAATCATACGCCTTGATATGATAACGTTCATAAGTTCAGTCCGCAAATTATTTTCGTTTGTACCATAAATATTTTTTGCCAGAACGGAGTTTATCATCATTACTGCGCCGCCTGCGATTATTGCTGCAATGCTGTATAAAGCTATATTAAGCAAAGACCTGTCGCTGCTGCCAACCGCAACATCAATAAAAAGCTTCATAAAATATGCGAACAATAGTTGTATTATCGGAATACACAATGCAAGGAGCGCATAAATAATCATTTGCAATCGGCATTTTTTAGTTTTTTGTAAAATCCATTTCAGTCCATATTTTTTGTTTGCCATTGAAAACCCTCCTATAAAAATTATTTTGGTGAAATGTCATTTATAAATTTTTCCGCACTACTTTTCAGTTCATCATCTTCCAAAAGTGGTAGTCCCGCTTTCGCAAGCATATCAATTATGAAATTGAATTTGTGGCTAATTTCTTCGGCAGTCGCAGGAAAAATCGACGACATAAGCCAAAAATTTATTAGTGGCAGCAATTCTGAAAGCTCTTTTGCGTATTCGGTGTAGATTGAACCGTCCCGTCTGCCTTCCTCTAATAATTCAAGCCATAATGGTGTCAGAAACTTTCTATTCGCTTCAAGCGAAGTAGCTAAAATATGCGGGTCTTTCAATATAGGAATAGCTTGTACATTAATGTTATTGCGCTCTGTGTCAGCCTGATTAATTTTCAGTAGTTCCCTAATTTTTTGCAATCCATTCAGATCTGTACGATTACGTACTTTCTCAAATGGATTGTTCTCAAAAAACATTCGGTCGCCCAAAGCCTGCATGATTTCTTCCTTGGACTTAAAGTGATGATAGATTGCCCCCTTTGAAAGACCACATTTTTCCATAATATCCTGCATTGTTGCTGTGTCAAATCCCTTTTGGGCAAACACTTCTCCTGCTGCTTTCAGGATTTTTTCCTTGGACAGCGTGGATTTTTCTTCTTGCTTCACAAACTTCTCCTCCTTTTAAGTATAATAAAACAAACCGACTAATGGTTTGTTTTATTATACTATATATTTTTAGGTTTGTCAAGAGT
>CAMWRN010000171.1 GCA_947176675.1 uncultured Clostridia bacterium
TGAGAATGCAGTCGGAGATAGAGGAAAAGACTGCGCTTAAATCCGTTGAAAGCTATGCGGAGGAGATCCTCGGCATGCAGAAGCTGGACAAGTCGCAGATAGAATATGTCAGCATTTCAAACGGCAGTGTTGCGGATATTCCCGAAAGCGAGGACAATATATTCCTCAAAATAAAGAATGCTTTCGGAGATTTTCTGGAATATATCCGAGGCTGACGAAATAGTATGTCTTAGGGCTATTCCGCGTCAGCCGACGGGTCTTGAAAGCGGTATGCCCTATTTTGAACGGAAATAAGGAAAGATATCGGATCGTTGAGGGGAAAACTATCCCGAAAGGAGCAGAAGCATTGTCTTATCAGCCTACAAATAAAATGAGATTCAAGCTCAATCTTGTGGTACTTCCGCTTTTTCTGGCTTTTACGGGTTGGATACTTGTGAGCTTGTTCGAGACATCAATTACCGATAATCTGAAATATCAGACCCTTGCCAACGACACCCAGTTCAAAAGCAAGACCGTCAAGGCTAACCGCGGAAGCATTTACGACGCCAACGGAAAAATTCTTGCACAGTCGGCAACGGTGTACTCCATATGCGTCGATCCGATAGTTCTTTACGAGCAGCAGAAAAAGGAAAAAAAGCTTGCCGAAACAGACGATCTTCCCGAGGTTCTTGAATCGGAGCGTATGATCGACGCGGCAGCGACAATTCTCAGCGAGGAGCTGGGCGGCGACGTCACTTATGATTATGTTGTAAAAAAGCTTACGGAAAATAACAATACTCACTGGTCGCTTATAGCTAAATCCGTTGAAAAGCCTACGGATGACAAGATATTTGCCCGCGCAAGCAGTGAGGGTCTCGGCAATCTTATTTTTCACGAGCTTGACACAAAGCGGTACTATCCGCAGGGAGAGCTTGCGGCGGCTGTTATCGGCTTCACAAACTATGACGGAGACGGCATTTACGGTGTTGAGTCCAAATACAACGACTATCTGAAGGGCGTGGACGGAAAGGTAATTTCCGCTGTGGACGCTTTCCAGAACGAAATGCCTTACAAAAACGATAAGATCTACGACGCGCAGGACGGCAACTCCCTTTATCTTACGCTGGACATGACATTGCAGTACTACGCTGAAAAATATCTTGAGCAGCAGGTGGAAGCTCACGATGTACAGAACCGTGCATGCGCTATCATCATGGAAGCCAAAACGGGTGCTATCAAGGCTATGGCAAGTACTCCCGGATTCAATTTGAACGACAGGAACTCCCTTTACAATCCTGCGGATACGGCAAGACTCTCAGGCGTCATGGACGACGAGGAATATAACGAGCTTTATGTCACACTGCGCGAGCAGCAGTGGAAAAACAAGGCTATAACAGAACTGTACTATCCCGGTTCGGTTTTTAAGGTAATAACGGGATCGGCGGCTCTGGAGGAAAAGGCGATAAGCCTTGATTCTTCCTTTAGCTGCGGACAGGTAATAACCGTAGCGGATACCGACATTCACTGCTGGGCGTCTTATTCCCACGGTTCGCAGGACTTTACCACGGCAATGACCAACTCCTGTAACCCTGCCTTTATTCAGATAGGACAGCTTTTGGGCAAGGATAAATTTTTCGACTACTTCAAGGCCTATGGCTTTACTGAGCCAACGGGAATAGACCTGCCCGGCGAGGCTAACAGTATTTACGTCAACACAAGCGAAAAGGGTCCTGTTGAGCTTGCTTCCTGTTCATTCGGACAGACCAATAAGGTGACCCCGCTCCAGATGATAACCGCCTACGCTGCGGTGGTAAACGGCGGATATCTTGTTACGCCCTATGTTGTAAGCAAGATAGTTGACAGCAACGGCAACGTTATCAAAACCACAGAGCCGTCTATCAAGAGACAGGTAATTTCGGAGGAGACATCTGCGGAAATGCGGGGAGTTCTCGAAGCGGTTGTAAACAGAAAGGACGGCTCAAACGCCTACATCAAGGGCTACGCTATCGGAGGAAAATCGGGTACGTCCCAGAAGATCGACAAGAGCCGCGAAACGGGAAACGACGATCTGTACGTTTCCTCATACTGCGCGTTCGCTCCTGCGGACGATCCCGAAATAATCATGCTGGTAATGATCGACGAGCCTACCGCAAAGGACGCTAACGGGGCGTTGATGTACTATGGAAGCATTGTTGCGGTTCCCGCGGTGGTAAACGTTCTGAAAGAGGCTCTGCCCTATATGGGTTACTACCCCGAATACACAAAAGCGGAGCTTGAAGCTCTGGGCGTTACCCTCCCCGCCGTTGAGGGCGAGGCGGTAAGCATTGCCAAGGAGACCCTCGAAGCTCTCAGCTTGCAGGTAACAGTTATCGGAAACGGCGACAAGGTCGTGGCGCAGGTACCCGCAAGGGCAAGCTCCATACCGAGAAACGGCAGAGTGGTTCTTTACACCGAGGAAAATTACGAAACGGAATACACCACAGTGCCGAATATTATCGGTTACGGCCTTTCCGACGTCAACGCTATTCTGACAAATGCCGACCTTAACTTCAAGGTAGGCGACGGTGCGGCTAACCATACGGGCGCTAAAGCATACAGCCAGAATTACGCTGAGGGAAATATCGTACCTAAGGGTACCATCATAGAAGTTACCTTTGTTATCAAGGACGAGGGATAGCGGCGGTACTTACAAGTACATACGCATAGAGAGGATGATCTGAATGAGACTTGACGAGCTTCTTAACGAGGCGGGCAAAGGAATGTCCGTAACGGTGTCAGCCGACAATATAAAAGCGGCTGTTGCAGGTATTACCGACAACACCGAGGAAATAGCCGAGGGATTTGTTTTCGTATGCGTCAAGGGCGCGCATTTTGACGGTCACGACTTTGCGGATCAGGCTCTGGAAAAGGGTGCGCTGTGCGTTGTCACCGAGTATGACCTGTTTCTGGACAATCAGATCATTGTTCCCGATACGAGGGTCTTTTACGGTCATCTTTGCGCCGCATGGTTCAATCATCCCGAAAGAAGAATGAAGCTTATCGGTGTAACGGGTACAAACGGAAAAACCACCCTCGCTACCATGATAAAGGAAATCTTAGCTTCCAAGGGACACCGCGTGGGCTTTATCGGAACAACAGGCTGTCTTATCAACGGCAAGCCTGTTCAGACCGACGGTTCAACTCCTACAACGCCGCGTGTGTTCGAGCTCTACAAGCTTTGGTATGACATGGCTAAAAGCGGCTGCGACTGCGTTGTAATGGAGGTATCCTCCTTTGCGCTGGCGCAGAACAGAATAGGTCCCGCAAAGTTCAGACTTGCTGTATTTACAAATCTTTCCCGCGATCATCTTGACTACCACGGCGATATGGAAAGCTACTACGAAGCAAAGAAAAAGCTTTTCACCGAGCACTGTGAGACCGCTGTCATCAACATCGACGACCGATACGGTATGCGTCTCTACGAGGAGCTTGCAGACAGCGGCGTGGAAAGGATATCCTGTTCGATAAGCGGTCAGACTGCCGACCTTAAAGGAAACAAGATCAAGTTTGAAAACGGCATTACCCGTTTCTGGGTAAGCGCGTCAAATAAAAGCTATCCCTTTTCGCTGCCGATGATGGGACTATATAACGTCCTTAACGCGGTGGAAGCAATAGCTGTCTGCGTGAAGCTGAGCCTTTCCGTAAACGCTATAGCTTCCGCTTTGGGCGCTTTTTCGGGCGTAAAGGGCAGGTGCGAGTTTATCCCTACAGGCAGAGACTTTATGATAATTTGCGACTATGCTCATTCTCCCGACGCGTTGGAAAATATGCTGCCTAACATTAAGGAAAACTGTTCGGGACGGCTCATTTGCCTGTTCGGCTGCGGCGGAGACAGGGATAAGACCAAGCGTCCGCTTATGGCTCAGGCTGCGGAAAAATATGCGGATATGCTTATCATCACCTCGGACAATCCGCGCAACGAAGATCCCGAAGCAATTATCGACGATATCGTTGCGGGACTTGAACATACCAAGCCATACATGAGAATCACTGACCGTAAAGCCGCTATCCGCAGAGCTATAACCATTGCGGAAAAGGGAGACATAATCGTCCTTGCGGGTAAGGGTCACGAGGACTACCAGATACTGAAAGACGACGTTCACGTGCATTTCGATGAGCGGGAGATAGTGCAGGAAATAATGCAGAGTTATGTCCGCAAAAGATACGACCCCGAAATGTACGACATGGTAACCATTAACGAGATAATGGACATTACCGGCGGAAAGCCTTTCTCCATAAGGAATTATGACAGAAAAATACCTATGTCGTGGTTCTTCTCCGATACGAGGGACGTTATTCAGGGCGGTGTTTTCATTGCATTGAAAGGCGAACGCTTTGACGGTCACGACTTTGCACGTCAGGCAGTGGACAAGGGCGCGGTTTTGGCGATAACCGAGCGCACTATTCCAAACGTGCCCAGCGTTGTGGTTAAAAACTGCCGCAAGGCTCTGCTGGATCTGGCGCGCAGCTACAGAATGAAGTTCGACCCCGTTGTGGTGGGTGTTACGGGAAGCGTTGGAAAAACCTCCACAAAGGATATGATAGCTCTTGCACTTTCCTGCAAGCACAGCGTTTTTAAAACCGAGGGAAACCACAACAATGAAATAGGACTGCCCTTTACTGTATTCAGGCTTAACAGAAGCTGTTCGGCGGCTGTTCTGGAAATGGGTATGTCCGACTTCGGCGAGATAGAAAAGCTTTCAAGAGCCTGTAAGCCGACGGTCTGCGTTATAACCAATATCGGATATTCACATATAGAAAACCTTGGCTCTCAGGAGGGTATTTTGGACGCAAAGCTTGAGATACTCAAAGGCGCGGACAGAAAAGCTCCGATGATAGTCAACGGCGACGACAAGCTGCTTGCTCCGCTTAAAGAGGAGTACGACGGCTACCGCGAGGTTATCACTTACGGAATAGATAATGCGGACGTTGACTACAGAGCTACCGATATATGCACATATCCTGACAGAATGTATTTCAACATCAGACATGGGGAGGAAATGATCTGCGACGTTGCGCTGTTCTGTCCCGGACGGCATCATATCTATAACGCTCTCGCGGCGATATGTACTGCGATAAGCGCAGACTGCGACCCTGTGGCAGCTGCGGAAATGCTCAGCGGATTCCAGCCCGACTCGCTTCGTCAGCACGTCCAGAAGCGGGGCGAACAGATGATAATCGCAGACTGCTACAACGCTTCTCCCGATTCCATGAAAGCGGCGATAGACGTGCTTTGCGAAATGAAGCCCAAGGAGGGCGGAAGACGTGTTGCTGTTTTAGGAGATATGCTGGAGCTTGGCGACAAGTCAGAGGAGCTTCACAGACAAGTTGGCGAATATGTGGTTAAAAAGGGCGTGGACTTAATGGTCTGCTACGGCAAAAATGCTGCTGCCATTGCCGCACGCGCCGACGAGCTGGGTATGCATGCGGGTAATTCCGACGACCCGAAAACGGTACTGAACTTTATGAAATACAAGCTTAAACCAAATGATATCGTGCTGTTCAAGGCGAGCCGCGGTATGCATCTGGAGGAGCTTATCGAGGAATTCTACAAAGATTGTTGATTGCTTAAAGTATATTATAGACAAAAAAATACCGACAGAATAAATTTTAGTTTTGGTGGTGCGTTAAATGCCGTTCTGGATAAATATGGCTGTTGCGCTGATAGCTTTCGGGATATCGGCGGTAACGGGAATTTTTCTCATTCCGCTGCTTAAAAAGCTGCATTTCGGTCAGACTATATATGAGAA
>CAMWRN010000172.1 GCA_947176675.1 uncultured Clostridia bacterium
GTCGGGATAGTCCAGCCCCCTTACCAGCACTTCCGATTCGGTATATTCTATCTCGCCCGCTGACTTGCTCATCACACAGCCGAAAACATAGTTCACAAAATCAATTACAGCGCCGCTGCTTCGGAAATTTTTGTTCAGAAGTATCGCCGCGTTGCTTCCGGAAAAGTCCGCCCCGGTATAGCTTTCCGACACTTCAAGAGCGTTCGTGAACAGTTTAGGGTTAGCCTGACGGAAGCTGTAAATAGACTGCTTCACGTCCCCCACCGCGAACAGATTCGTGCCGCCGCGCTCGGCTGTACCGCCCTTTGACAGCAGCTTGAATATCAGATCCTGATTGTTGTTCGCGTCCTGGAACTCGTCTATCATTATCATTCCGTAGTAGTCGGACAGCTCTTTCGCAAGCTTTGTGCCGACGATATTCCCGTCCTCGCCACGTTCCGCAAGAAGCCTTATGGCAAGCTGCTCAGCATCGGAAAAGCCGAGAGCGTTTTTTTCGGTTTTAAGCTTGTCAAACTCCGACCCGAACAGTGCTATAACACCGTTCAGACTTTCCAGTATTTCCGCATGTACTCTGTAGTCGTCTGCAATTTCTTCCAAACGGAAGATACCTCCGCCAACCTTGTCAAGCTCTTTTTTGTACTTGTTTCGGATATCCTTTATTCTTTCGGCAGTCTCCTTTTCGGTATCGCTCATGTTCCGCGGAAAGCTTATCCGCGTTTTGGGCTGAGGCGGCTGGATTACCCGCTCGTCCCAGTCGTACTCCGTACAGCTCAGATTTTTCAGCATGAGCTTTATCCTGTCTGTTTCCGCTTCTATGGCGTCGGAGGTTTTTCCGCAAAGATCAAAGTAAAGCTTTCCCGCATATTCGGCTTGTCTCGCAAGACGGCGGTAGGTGTCCTCCAGACGGCTCAGATAAAGCTTTGCAAGCGGGTCCGTCTTCGGATCAAAGCCGTTTCTATACCTGTCCGCCGTATTTTTCAGCCAGTCATTGTAAAAAGGTATCGACATCAGGAACTCGTATATTTTCAGCACCGCTTCTTCAAGCTCCTCGTCGCCGCGGCGGGAACCGCTGAAAAATCCAGCCAGACGCTCCGTTTCCTCCGGTCTTTCATCGTAAAGCTTTTCAAAGACGTTCTCCGCCGCCTTTCTTTTCAGCAGCATTTCCTCGGTATCGTCCAGTATGCGGAAGCCCGCGGAAACGTCCAGCGACTGAATATTCTCACGTATCAGGTCGAAGCAGAACGAGTGAATGGTGGATATCTTCGCCGTCCGAAGCAGTGACTGCTGGCGGCAGAGCCACAGGTTGTCCGGCTCGCGGGCGATTTTTTCGGACAACGCTGCCGAGAGCCGCTGCTTCATCTGCTCCGCCGCGTCGTTTGTGAAGGTTACCACCACAAGCCTGTCTGCGGGCATTTTGTTTTCGGTGTCGGAAAGTATCCCCAGCAGTCTTTCCACAAGCACCGAGGTCTTTCCGCTCCCTGCCGCCGCCGAGACGATTATTCCCGTACCGCGGGCTGTTATCGCGTCAAGCTGTTCTTTTGTCCACCGACTCATGGCGTTTCATCTCCGTTCATGATTTTTTCGATAAGCTCCGAGGCATTGTCGGCGTATTCCCTGACCTTTGAGGGCGGATAGTTTCCGCACACGCTTCTATAGTCGCAGTAATCGCAGGGAAGCGCACCGTCTCTGTCCACAAGGGGAACAGCTTCTATCATTCCCTTTGTAAGACTTTCCGCAGTCTCCTCAAGCAGTTTGTAGGAATACCTGCGCAGGTTTTCAAGCTGCTCGGCTGTGATAAGCTTCGAGTAGGAGTAATACCCGCCCGAGGTTTTCTTCACAGGGATAAACACACCGCCGCAGTCCTTTTCCATAGCAGCTATCACCTCGTCGTTCTGCAGGACAGCGCCTTTCATTTTGTATGTATCGTTAAGGACTCCCTGCAACGCTTCGTCGCCCTCGTTCCGTCCAAGACCCGCTGCTGCGTCCTTTGCGGGCATATACAAAACACCTGCGGGAATGTCCCCCGAAAACCGACCGCGGCGGTTTCCCTCGGTGACGGCGAAAAGGTACAGCAGCATCTGCATATTCACTCCGTAAAGCAGATCTTCAAAACGGAACTCCTTTATGCCCGATTTGTAGTCGATTACGCGGACGTAGGTTTCCGAACCGTTACGGTAAACGTCCACCCTGTCAACCGTCCCCTCGAACCATACGGTTATTCCGCTTTCAGTGACAAGCTTCAATGGCTCTTCGTCACCGTCCCGCCGCAGTGTGTATTCAAAACCCTCGGGGACAAATTTGCTTTGTTTAAACTCTGCCGACAGCCTTTCAAGAATATCCGCAAGAGTGTCCGAAAGCCTTGAGAATGCTGCCTTATAACGCTTTGTCTTGCCGTAATCTCCGCCTACCGCATCGCTTCGATAGTATTCGCCCAGATGCTTTTTAACGAGCTTTAAAATGTCATGACGGTTCATAGCGGTAAAGTCCTCGCGGCTTTTTTCTTTAAGCGTTTCGCTGAGACAGTAGTGTATCGCCGTTCCGCGTGACGGACTGTCAAGCTCAACCTTTCGCGGCGGATAAAGCTTCAGACACTTTTGACAATAATATTTGAAAGGACATTTTCTGTAATCCTCAAACCGTGACGCGGACATGGACATATGTCTGCCAAAAAGCTTTCCTCCAGTCATGGGGGAAAGGCTGTGCTCCTCCGAGTTTTCGATATTTTTAAGATATTCAAGCCGCTCCGCATATTCAGGAACGTCCTCTAACGCCTTGCGCAGACTTGCGGAGTCCTCGTCGCCGCGGCGGTAGTTCCGCACATACTGATAGTACGCCGCCCCTGCCGTTGTACAGAAAGACAGCAGTCCCCGCTGCTCAAAAGACATAACAACACTCTTTCCGAATATTTCCTCCGCATGGCTCACAACCGCTGACGGATAAAGCTGTCTGCCAGAAATATCGGACATGGGATATGTTATGTAAAGCAACTCCGAAGCCTGTGAAAGCGCGGAGTACGCCGCAAATCTTTCCTCGTCAAGCTTGTCCGCAGAGCCGCCCGAAAGAGTGATCCCCGCTGCTTCGAGAGCAAGCCTGTCACGGTCGCTGAAAAGCCCAGACGGTTTTGCCGCGTAAGGAAAAGCTCCCTCGTTAGCGCCGATGACAAAGACAGCTTTTGGTTCGGCAAGTCTCGCCGTATGTGCTTCGACGAACTGCACGCAGTCCAGCGTTTGAGGCGGAGAGGATAATTTCAGTCCCGACACCGCCGCAGAGAAAAGCTCCGCAAAGCTTACGGAACTTATTTTCGTGTCCGCAAGAGCTCTGTCAAGAGTTTCCAGAAGTCCGCAAAGCAGTTCCCAAAGCTGTTTTATTTCCCTCACTGCCGTAAGAGCGGCAGCGTCCTCAGAATCGCAGCTGTCGCAGAAGCGGTGGAGATTTTCATAAAGTCCCGTGTCATCAAAGAATGTGAGCAAAGCGGCACAGAAGCCTTTACCGTCCGCGCCCGCACAAGCACGGCGAAGCTTGAAGATAGGTTCGGTGACCCGTTTCCTGACCTGCTCCGCCCCGAACCGCACATCATCGTACTCGAACGGCTTTTCCCACATCTCGCCCTCTATGTTCCATTTGTAACAGCAGTCCTCCACTGCGGCGATATCCTCGTCGGTCAGACCGAGCATACCGGTTTTCATGTACCGAAGCCAGTCCTCGGTGGAAGTGTTTTTCCCCGAAGCTATAGCAAGAGCAGTCTTGACAAAAATAAACAGGGACTTGTGTGCGGCGGTGCGGTTCTCGTCGGTATAGAACGGTATTCCGTAACGCTCAAAGGAGCTTTCCATGACCGAGGAATACTGCTCCTTCTGTCTTGCAAGGACAGCTATATCGCTGTAACGATATCCCTCATCCATAACAAGGCGGCGTATCTCTGAGCAGACGAAATCGCCCTCTTCGTAGCTGTCGGCAGAGCGGTATACCATTAAAGCATTGCAATTATCGTTATATTTTCCGCGGACGTTCCTCAGCACGTTCCCGCTGTAAAAGGCCAGTTCGGGAGACTTGAAACGCTTAGGCTCGTCAAGCATGGTCTTTGTCACTTCTACGCGGAAATCCGCAGCGGCTCTTGTCAGCTTGTTCACGGTCTTGTTTACTGCGGCGAAAACCGAGTATTCACTTGGCTGAACGTCCGCGGTGGGAAGACATACAGTCACGCTTTCGCTTTGGGCAATCATAACGTCGAGCATAGCGTATTCGTCGGCGGTGAAGCTTTTGAACGCGTCTATAAAAACAGTCCTGCCCTCAAAATATCCGTACCTTGCCGCCCTTGCAGCAGCTTCGGAAATGTCCCCTCCGCTGTCTTTGTATCCGCTTTGGGAAAGTATTCTGCAATACTCCGAATATATCAGTGCAATGTCCGCGGTCTTGTCGCGGACGCTTTCGTCAAGCCTGTCCGCGCAGGAGGACAGAGCCTCGGCGGTAATTCCGCTGAGGGTAAGCTCCTTTACAATTTCAAGGCTGCTTTCGGTAAAGGACGGATTTTTCGCCTGTCTGCCGTAGAAAAGCAGACCGTCCCTTTCGGAAATTTCCACAAGAGCACGGAACATCATCACGCTTTTTACGGTGTCGTCGGCGTACCTGCCTTTCAGACCGCCGTGATGTATAAAGATTTCCCGCGCCGTCCTTGCAAAGGAAAGCACGTCCACACGGTTGAAAAGCTCCGCGCCCAGCCGTTCGTAAAGTGTCCTGTCGAACTCGAACGAGAACTGGTCGGGAATTATCACAAGCACGTTTTTTCCGTTCAGTACGGCGGTCTCGATGCGGTTCGTCATTTCATACGACTTGCCGCAGCCCGCTCCGCCAAGAATCAAATTAAGCATTTTTATTTCTCCGTTTTATAATTGTTAATGTCCTCTTCGGTGAACTGATCTCCGCAGCGCGCAAGCTCGCCCATGACCCTCTTTATACCGTATAAAATCTCCGACGTCATTTATCAAATCGTGCATAATGTGTACTCCCTTACTTCTTTTTCTTTCGGTCTTTATCCGCAAATCTCCACAGTATATCCCGATATTCGGGGGTAGCATAGTCTATGCCCACCCGCGGCAGAGCCGTCAGTTCGGGACGGTATCCGTCGTCCTCGATGCGTATTCTCGGATTTCCGCAAAAGGACTCGCCATTGAAGCTTTTGTCGATTTCCAGCTTTTTGGTAAGCTTTGCGGGACCGTCGTACACCTGACAGGCGCGGAACAGAACAGCCTGCGGCTGACCCTCCTCGCCCGTAACGGCGTTCATCAGCCAGTGCATACCGTAGCACAGGTATACGTATATCGTCCCCGATTTTTCGTACAGAATCTTGGTACGCTCGGTTTTCCCTTTGCTGGCGTGACAAGCAGTGTCCTCCTCGCCGCGGTAGGCTTCCGCCTCGGTAATACGCAAAGCGGTTTCCGAGCCGTCCTCAAAGGTGCGGACGATAAGCTTTCCAACTAAATCAGGTGCAACGTCCAGAACGTCCCTGTGAAAGAAGTTTTCGCCGAGAATAATATTTTCCATAAGATCACCTACAAATTATAAGGTATGCGTTTTGTTTCCCACCGCATGAGTATTTCCGTTTCGCCTGTGGATATATCAGTCTTTTTTCTGACCGGCAAAAATCCTTCACGCCTGTAAAAGTCCGCGGCCCTTACGTTTTTTTCGTATACGCACAGGGACAGCTTGGGGTACAGCTTCTTTG
>CAMWRN010000173.1 GCA_947176675.1 uncultured Clostridia bacterium
AATTCTCTATCCGGGAAATTTGTAGTAGTAAAGAATCAAATTTTAGATTTTTCGGAGGTTATACCTTTGTAAACACCGCAGTAACGTACATATAACCGTCCCGTATCTCCGCAAAAATTTCCCCGTTCATTTTACGCATAAGCTTGCGGCTGATGTAAAGTCCCAGACCGCTGCCCGCTATTTTTTCGGCGTTCGTACCCCTCCAAAAGCTTTCAAAAACGTGAGGCAAATCCGTGTCCGCAAGGGTGCAGCCGCTGTTGCGAACGGTCACAAGTATGCAGCCGTCCTCCTCGGAAAAACTAAGCGAAATACTGTTCCCGTCGCCGTACTTTACAGCGTTTTCCATAACGTTCTGTATGACCTCAACGCATCGGTCAAAATCACCGTTTAAAAGGCAGTCGGAATAATATGATACCGAAAAATCAGTGCCGATAAGAGACAGCTTTTCCGTGTAGTACCCCTTTATTTTTGTCACAAGCTCCGAGAGATAAAATTCACCCATGTTCACATCAAAGCTTAGGAAATCCTCCCTTGACGCGGTAACTATCTGCGAAACATAACACTCTATCTCGTCGGCTTTGGCGTTAATGCTCTCCGCAATTTCAAGCTGCTTTTCGCGGCTTTCGTACAGTCCCTTTGACAACGCCTTTGAGTACAGCTTTATCGCCGAAAGCGGAGTTTTTATGTCGTGAGACATAGATAATAACAGCATTTTTTTGTCCTTTTGCAGATCAAGCTCCCGCTTTTTCTGCTGCTCGATGTTTTCGCGGAGCATATCCACGCCCCATATAAAACGTCCGAAAAAACGGTTTTTTGTTTCCTTTATAGGCGCAGTAAGATTTCCCCTTGACAATTCATAGGGGACGTCCGTCAGCCGTTCAAAGGGCGCAAGAACGGCAAATTTAACGTACATCATAACGGAAATTATCAGTACCGCCATAACGCCGAGAATTATGTTTACGGTAACGATAATCCGCGTCCTGTCGTCGCCGTCGGTTTTGTAATCGAAGCGGTACAGTTCCCCGTTTATTTCACGGACGGCATAATCGCTGTTGGAGCTGAAAAAATCCTTGCAATATTTTTGAACGGCCGTCACATATTTGCAGTCGGAAATGTCAGTATTTTCAAAACCCTCCGTTTCGATTTGGCGTGCAATACGGCTTATCTCAACACGGTAGGGTCTGCCGCTTGCGGAATTGTCCGCCGAAAGTATAATATTCGCCGCAGCAAACAGAATTGCCAGTACCACAATTACCGCCGCAAAAATCCTGTTAAACGCTTTCATATTTGTAGCCTACTCCCCATACAGTAAGAATTCTTTTGGGATTTTTCGGGTCGTCCTCGATTTTCTGCCGCAGCCATTTTATGTGTACCGTCAGGGTCTGCTGCTCCGAAAAGCTGTCACTGCCCCATACCTGTCCGAAAAGATATTCCTTGCTCAAAGTCCTGCCCTTGTTTTCCGCCAAAAGCAGAAGCAGGTCGAATTCCTTAGCGGTCATTTCAAGAGGTACTCCGTTTTTGTAAACCGTGCGGCTAACCTTGTTTATGCGTATATCGCCGTCCGCCATTTCGTCCACAGCGTACCTCCGCTTGAAAATGCCGCTTATTTTAGCCATCATTATATCAATGTCGTAGGGCTTCTCAATATAATCGTCCGCGCCGAGGTCAAGACCGCATAGCTTGTCCTCCTTGGCGGTTTTCGCGCTTACGATAATTATGGGGACATTGCTTTCCTCCCGAATTTTTTTGCATACCCCAAAGCCGTCAGTACCGGGAAGCATTATATCCAGCACAATAAGCCTTGCGCCGTACCTTTCGTACAGCGACAAGGCTTTCTCACCTGTTTCCGCCACGGACACCGTGTAATTCTCCCTGCGTAGGAAATCACACAGCAGACCCGCAAGCTCCTTGTTGTCCTCAACAATAAGAATATCCATATTACCACCCAAGCTCCAGCAGCCAGTTATTAAGCGAACGTTCCCGATCTCTCATCTGCGAAGCGTTTTCGTACCTGTCTAAATTATACTCTCCTTTTATATTCCCGTCAACTATGTACAGCACTCTTGTGCATTTTGCCGCAACCTTAACATCGTGGGTAACAAGCATAACGGTCGTGCCCTCATTGTTAAGCTTAGCAAGCTCCTCCATTACCTCGTCGGAGGAGGTTCTGTTTAACGCCCCCGTTGGCTCGTCCGCAAATATCATTTTAGGCTTGTTTATCATGCTTCTGCAAATGCAGGCGCGCTGGAGCTGTCCGCCCGAGACTTCGTTGATGTCGTTGTCGGCAATGTCGATAATACCAAGCTTCCGCATTAACTCACGCCCCCGCTGCACGGTTTCCCTGCGGGTCTCGATGTTCTTTTTGGACTGTACCGCGGGGAGGATTATGTTGTCCAGAACGGTGAGATTTTTCAGCATATACATCTGCTGGAAAATAAATCCCATTTCGTCAAGGCGCAGGTCGGCAAGTTCCCTTTGATTCATTCGGGCAATGTCTTTTCCGCAGAATAATGCCTTGCCCGCGGTAATGCCGTCCATACCCGAAACGGCGTAAAGCAGAGTGGACTTGCCCGAACCCGAGGGTCCCATAACGGCGACCATTTCTCCCTCGCCCACGTTGAAATTCACGTTTTTCAGAACGTTGTTCTGACGCTTGTTTACGATATATGTTTTGCAAAGGTCGTTTACTTCGAGAATATTCATATATATTCTATCTCCTTTTCTATTCAATATTAGCAGTGTCCGAGGACTTGATTTTTCTTGTGTACAGCGAGGTAAAGAACGCGCTTGCGGCGGTTGCGGCAAGGACGATAACGGGGAATACTGCGTATATCTCCACGAGGTTCTGCACATATTCTACGCCCATTTCAAGACCCATTGATTCGAAAATAGGGTCGAAGCAAAGCTTTGTAAGTGGCATACCCAGAAGCTCCGCAATAAGAACAGCCGCCGCTGCCGAAATGAAAAATCTTAACGTGTACTGTCCGTATATTTTGGTGTTCCTCATGCCTATGGCTTTCATAAGGGCGATTTCAGCCTTTTCCTTTGCGATAAAGGAACGCTCCATAAGCACCGTTACAAGCGCGGCTAAAATTACCGTAAGGACGGCGGACATTTTTTTCACCGCGTCTATGGCGTCGCCGACTCCGGTGGTGTCGCTTACAGTTTCGCCCGCTGTTTTAACGCTTGAAAATTTAGGGTAAAGCTCCTTGATCTTTTCAATTCTGCGCAGTACCTCCTTGTCGTTGGGGTCGTCGGTAAATTTTATCTGCGTACCGGGGGAACCGACTGCCGCGAGATAGTTTATATCGCAGTCGTTATGGACTCTCACGGAAGTACCACGATTGATCATTGACTGGTACAGGGCGGTTATAATGAAGTCCTCCATTTCGCCTGTCGGATAGGACAAAGTAACGGTATCGCCGACAGCCGCCTTAAGCGTCTTTGCCAAAACGGTAGTTATCGCGATCTCGCCGCTGTTTTGGGGAGGTGTACCCTCCGAATATTCGTACATATCCGTTGTCGTTCCCGTACCCTGAAGCAAAGCTGTCTTGCTTTCATATTCGCCGTGTTTTATCATCGGATACATAAAATATTCCGTCATACATTCAGCGGGCATACCGTTTTCCGCGAGGGTCCGCTCCATATCCTCAAGATATTTTTCAACCTTTTCATGTCCGTCCTCGGTCATAAATTCCATAGCTTCATCGCCGATGTCCGTAACTACGTGGCATTCCGCACTACTGAAATATTTCAGCAGTTTTCCGCTTTTAAGGGATGCCACGGTATTGGAAAGTATTATCAGCAGCGACATACACAGAAAAAACGTAAGGATAATGATACCGTAGCGTTTGGGACTGCTTACAATGTCGTTTGCGGCAAGGAAAGCCGTCGTACCCAGCTTTGATTTTCCAAGGCTCATAACGCTCTTTTTGCGGAAGCGTTCCCCGGTCTGCCCGTTTCTTACAGCGTCGATAGGGGACATTTTGCTAACCCTGCCCGTACAGCCAAGACAGAACAGGAGAATTACAGCCGCTACCAGAATCGCGCAGCCGATATTTACAAAAGCGTTACTGCCGCTGTCTATTATAATAGCTCCTGTGGAAAGACCCATAAGCATTTTTCCGAAGGGGTAGCTGAGTACCAGACCCACCGCCGCGCCCACAACGGAAATAGCGGAGTATTTTATAAGGTACAGTCCACGGATTTTTATGTTCCGTATGCCTATGGCTTTCATAACGCCTATCTCACGGAACTCCTCGGAGAGGGTAAAGGCTATGGTGAACCGCAGCATCACAAAGGATATGATTATAAGAATAAGGCTCACCGCAAGGATAAGACCCGTGATTATCATATCAAAAATATAGGCGCGGTTCAACATATCCATGGCGCTCTCAAAGGTAAAGCTGTCGAATATATCCGCTATCTGGGATTTTGTCCTGTCAACGTCGGCGGTGTGTATGTATAATAATTTTCCGTTGTACATAGTTTTTATCGTCTCGTTGGACATATATTCGTCAAAGTCCTCGCCGTTTATTATAAACTTTTTAATGCCCATCAGCTCCGGACCGCAGACAGCGTCCTTGAAGCCACCCGCAAAGGTAAATTCACGGCTTACGCCCTCTACTTCGACGGTAATTCTGTCGCCGACTTTAAGTCCCATGTTTTTTTCCGTGAAAGCGGCAGTATAGATTTTTCCTTTCGGTACGCTTTTCAGAATACTTCCGTCGTCAAGAAAATAATTCAGTCCCATAACTCTGTCGCTCTGTAATGCTAATGTCTGACTGGTGTTGGAAGCGTCAAGCGGTTCGCCTTTCCGCGTAATATTCGACTGGGATATACAGACGCCGTCTTCGATACGGAACTCGTCTATCGCCGAGGCGTTTTCAAGGACTTTATAAACGTCCTTGTCAGACAATTTGTTCTGGTACACAGCAAAGTAATCGGGCACGTCCGCCATTTCAAAATATCTGTCCAGCGCGGTGGTCACAGTCAAGATGTTGCTCACGCCGGAGGACATGAACATCGACGCGAGTATAATAAATACCAGCAGTATCACGTTCATTGCCCGCTTGCGTTTAAGGTCTTTTTTCAGTATGTTCAGGTACATTTCCTATGCTCCTTTCGATTTTGTGACTTCATTATAGCATGGAAATTATTAAATAATCCTTAAATCCTAAAATCGAATCATATCCCAGCCAAGCGTAAGGCTGTGACAGAGTTATAATATCATACCCTTTGTATTTTGTCAATTGACAATACATAGCCAAACATAAACAGAAAGAGCTGCCGCACAAACCGCAGCAGCTCCTTTTGAAGCAATATCCTAAAATCGGTTTATATTTTATGTATTCTTTCCCCAAACCGCATCATAGCGTATAAAAACCGCTCTGTCAATGTTATCAGCTGCGGGTCCCCCTCCGAAATCTTTTTATAGGTATCTGCAATGCTGGAGTAAGTGTCATACAACTGCTTACACTTTTTCATTTGCTCGGAAAGCCGTTCAACCTTTTCGGAAGTTTCCCTCCGTAAATTTTTGATACGTTGCAATTCATTACGGCTATGTATATTGCACCGTTCCGCAAGACGGACGTACATCTTTAATTGCAATTTTTCGCTTTCTGATAATTCCGACTTCTCCAACAAATCAAAATATCCTCCAACCTGTTTTTCAATAGCTTCAAACTGGGATAACTTTTCCGACAGTTTGTTTATCTCCT
>CAMWRN010000174.1 GCA_947176675.1 uncultured Clostridia bacterium
TATGTAGGGAGCTCCAATCTTTCCGACACCCTAGCCACTGTCAGCAAAGCCTGATCAGTACAAGCTGTTGTCACTATATCAACACTTTCTGATAATGCCAAATTATAAACCGCCTCTTCATCAAGCGTACTTATTTTAAAATGCTTGTCCGCATACTTCTTTGCAGGGAGATCTTCAAAATAATCCGCAAGAACCACATACATATCTCGTTTTTTTAATTCATTTATCAGCGCAATCTGATCAAAGCCTCCTGCCAGAACCAAAATTTTTTTCATATATTTAACCTCATTATTTATTGATTTTAAAAATATTTTTCAATAATTCCAAAAAATCCCACCAATTTTTAATGCGAAATAATTTTGACGATCAGTGTGACAAAAATTGGACAAATTTAAAAAGGCGATGTAATACCTGCTTACTTCTATAAATTCAGCCACTCCAAGTAATGAATGAATATCTTCATCATAGTTACATATAAGTATATCACAAAACGTATTTATTGGCAAGTAGCATTAAGTTAGCTATATGTAGCTTCATAGTTTTTTAACACAAAATTTACAATCTAACTCAACCGCAAACCTTTCCATACAAAATTATATACACAAATAAACCGTCATCAATAACAATATTCCGATACTTGTACTTGAAACTTTTCAAAAGAACCGTTACATCAGCTTTATTCATAAGTTTATTCTGCAAAGAACAAACGTCT
Organism: uncultured Clostridia bacterium; assembly: GCA_947176675.1. Classification (GTDB taxonomy): domain Bacteria; phylum Bacillota; class Clostridia; order Oscillospirales; family Ruminococcaceae; genus RGIG8773. The sequence goes on from CAMWRN010000174.1 coordinate 713, forward strand.
TTTTCATTGAAATAAACAACCATAACATTTATCATCTTACAGTTTGCGTACATTTCAAATGCAGTCTTTACAAATATTACAGTAAACATATCAAGCTAATAATACTTCCCACTATATAATAACATAGCCAACAGATATGCCGTAGTGCTGTCTGCAAAAACTAAATCAGAACCCATTTATTTTTACAATAACCAATGTATCCAGTAAAAAACAAAACTGACCCCGTTTGAGTTTCGGAATCAGTTTCTTGATTAATTATTTTAACAATAGGGTGTTTTTTGTGCTGTCCACACAAATTGGATAAGTTCACCTCTCGAATCCGAGTGGTTGCCTATAATGAACAGCCCTTAACGATACGCTTTATATATAGCTGCTTCTGATTAGATTAAACTCTGAAAAGCAGATCTGCATATGTGGGGAACGGCCATATACTTTCGGGAGCAATGGTTTCCAGTTCGTCAACGACCGCTCTCAGAGACTGCATTGCCGCAAATACTTCGTCGCGGTAGAATCTGGCGGTAGGCTCGCCTTCGTCGTAATTCTTTACGTCCAAAAGCTTAGCGTCAAGCGCGTCTGTGGCTTCAAGAATGCTGTTTGTCAAGCATGAAGCTTTGTCGGCAAGCTGCTTTTCAGCGTCAAAGCTGACTCCCGCCGCTTTCTTGGATACAATGGAATCGGCAAGGAACTTTGTAAATTCGCAGCCCGCAGGAATTATCTGCTTTCTCGCCATATCCACCATTGTAAGGGCTTCAATATTGATGATCTTGGAATAATTATCCAAAAGAATTTCTTTTCTGGATTGGATCTCCGTTCTTGTAAGAACCTTGAATTCCTCAAAAATAGCAACATTCTTGTCGTCAGTATAGTGAGGAACAGCGTCAACCGTGGAAACAAGATTGGGCAGACCGCGTCTTTTAGCCTCTTCGACCCATGACTCATCATAGCCGTTGCCGTTAAAGATGATATTCTTGTTTTCCTTGATTGTATTGATGAGCAGATTGTTAAGATCCTCGGTAAAGTTCTCGGAACCCTCAAGAGTATCGGCAAATTCTTTAAGAACGTGAGCAACGATAGTGTTAAGGATCATATTTGTGCAGGCGATAGAGTCCGCAGAACCCAGCGCTCTGAATTCAAATTTGTTTCCGGTAAATGCGAATGGCGATGTTCTGTTTCGGTCAGTGGTGTCCTTGGGAAAGTTAGGAAGCGCCTCAACACCGATGACAAATTCCTTGTCCTGATTTGTTTTGATCATCTTGCCTGTTTCGAGAGCGTCAAGGATAGTCTGAAGCTCATCGCCGAGGAAGATAGAAACGATTGCGGGAGGAGCTTCGTTCGCGCCCAATCTGTGGTCGTTGCCCGCAGACGCTACGGAAAGACGGAGCAGATCAGAATAGTTGTTTACCGCCTTGATAACAGCCACAAGGAAAGTCAGGAACTGGATATTGTCCTTGGGGTCGTCGCCCGGATCGAGAAGATTCTGACCGTCGTTTGTAGAGATAGACCAGTTATTGTGCTTTCCGGAACCGTTCACGCCCGCATAAGGCTTTTCGTGAAGCAGACACACAAGACCGTGCTTGATAGCCGTTTTCTTCATGATCTCCATTGTCAGAGCGTTCTGATCGGCAGCCACGTTGGAAGTGGTGAAAATAGGAGCAAGCTCGTGCTGTGCGGGTGCAACCTCGTTGTGCTTTGTTTTGGCAAGAATGCCCAACTTCCAGAGTTCCTCATCAAGGTCTTTCATGTAAGCGGAAACTCTGTCCTTGATGTTGCCGAAGTAGTGGTCTTCCAGCTCCTGACCCTTGGGAGCTTTTGCGCCGAACAGAGTTCTGCCTGTCAGCATAAGGTCTTTACGCATATCGTGGAGAGCTTTGTCCACAAGGAAGTACTCCTGCTCAGGACCAACAGTGGTGGTAACTCTTGTAGCGGTAGTGTTGCCGAAAAGGCGAAGAACACGGATAGCCTGCTCGGAAATAACGTCCATAGAGCGGAGCAGCGGAGTCTTTTTATCAAGGATTTCGCCGGTATAGGAGCAGAAAGCAGTAGGTATGTACAAAGAACCGTCTTTGACAAATGCGGGAGAAGTAGGATCCCATGCAGTGTAGCCTCTTGCTTCAAAAGTAGCTCTCAGACCGCCCGACGGGAACGAGGACGCGTCAGGCTCGCCCTTGATAAGCTCTTTTCCCGAAAATTCCATGATTACCTTGCCGTCCTTGGTGGGCGAGATAAAGGAGTCGTGCTTTTCAGCGGTAATACCTGTCATAGGGTGAAACCAGTGAGTATAGTGAGTTGCACCCTTTTCCACCGCCCACTCTTTCATTGCGGAGGCGATGACCTCGGCAACGTCCGGATCGAGAGCGATACCCAAGCGCTGAGTCCTGAGCAGACCCTTGTATACGTTTTTGGGCAGCCTGTTTTTCATGGTCTCCTCGTTAAAAACGTTGCAGGCAAAATAATCCTGAACGCATTTCACGTTCTGATACATAACTTCTGACATAAAAAATTCCTCCCTCAAATGAACAAAACGCTTCAGCACACGAACAGTAAGTTCGTATGCCAAAGCGTCATTGCTTTCAACTATTTATCATGTGTACTATAATACACTATTTATTTTATTTTGTCAATACCCTTTTTAATATTTTGCAAGCAAATTTGTATTTTCTTGCAATTTTAACTATTATTTTTAAAATTGCGCCATGTCAATTGTGAAATTTTGCATAATTATTTTATATTTATTCATTTGACAATCTTTTCAAGAGCGATATCCCCTCTTGCATAGCCGTAATCTTCAAGCTTTATTTCATGAAATCCAAATTTTTCATATATATGAAGCGCAGGTTTTAGCTTTGTGCTGGAAAGTATAAACAATCTTTTTGCACCTTTGTCGATCGCCCATTGAACCGAGGCTCCGAAAACCGCACTTCCGCAGCCTTTATGGTTAAATTTTGGATTTGATGCAAGCTTGCATATTTCCCAAGTCCCGCTCTCCATAGGCGAAACCATACAACAGGCAAGCACATTTTCGCCATCAACGGCAAAGAATATCATTGCCCCGTTTTCAATATCCCGCTCAATATTTTCAAAAGTCTCCTTGTCATGCTCCTCTACCACTCCGAAAAGCTCAGTTATCCACTTGGTATTAAGGTCAATAAAATCCTGCTTATATTCTGAAGCATACTGAATAATTTTCATATTACCAATCCTTTCCTTTTGAAATAAGCTTTGTTATCGTGTCTATAGCAGCTTCAATTTTTCCGCACTCTTCGTCGGTAAGATTTTCCAAAAGCAGAAATATTTCGGAATTGGCACGTTCTACAAGTTCTTTAAAGCAAATTTCTCCCTTTTCGGTCATCGAAATTTCCATGGACCTTGTATCCCCCTCAGAAACTTTTTTGGCAAGGATACCGTCCATTTCAAACTTTTTCAGTATTCGGCTCAGATAACTTTTGTCAATGTGCAGCTTTCCTACGATAAAATTTGCAGTGCAGTTTTTATTGCCGTATATCTCATAGAGAATACGTACCTCCGTAACTGAGTATTCCGAATCAAGATAGCAGGAATCCAGCATATCCATCACAGGCATATAAAATCTGTTGAACTCCCGTATCTTTTCAATTGTATGTGATCTTTCCGTATTACCGCCTCCAATAGTTGACTTTGTCCACTATCATTATAGCATATTAAGTTGACTGTGTCAACTATATTTTTAAAATTCGGTGGGATTTCTCCTTTGAGCATAATAATACTCCCAATTTGTTCGGAATCAATAGCTTTGTTTTCCTTGACAAATTCAAATCTTTAAAGTATAATTATAATGGATTTTTATATGCATAACCAGCATAAGAAAAGGAATGTCATAAAATGGTTATTTCACTTGAAAATATAAGCAAATTCTACAACGGAAACCAGGTGCTGAAAAACATTGCGCTGACTATCGAGGACAGCGACCGTATCGGTCTTATCGGCATAAACGGCTGCGGAAAGTCCACCCTGCTGAAAATAATCACGGGACGCGAAGAGCCCGAGACCCAGCCCGAACCAAACGTTGCGCGCGTCGCTCTGACAAAAGGCACAACTATCGGATTCTTGGAACAAAATTCGGGTCTCGACCGCAGCAGTACCATTATTGAGGAAATGCACTCTGTTTTTTCGGAGCTGCTTGAAACCGCAGAACGTCTGCGGGAGCTTGAAGCTCTCATGGCTGACCCCGACGCTCACAACGATGAAAAACGCTTTGCGGAAATTTCCGCAGAATACGACCGCAAGACCGCTTACTTTGAAGCAAACGACGGATACCTTATTAATGTAAATATAACTAAAGTCCTGAACGGAATGGGTTTTCCTGCCGAAACCTATGAAAGAGTCATCTCCACACTCAGCGGCGGAGAGAAAACACGTCTTGCTCTGGCGAAGCTGCTGCTTGAAAGTCCAAAGCTGCTTATCCTTGACGAACCTACCAACCACCTTGATTTCAACACCATTATGTGGTTGGAGGACTACTTACAGGACTACAAAGGCGCACTGCTCATCGTTTCCCACGACAGGTACTTTCTGGACAAGCTTACCACCTCGACCTGCGAGATCGAACGGGGCGTTTTGAAACGCTACAAGGGAAACTACTCCGCATTTGCTGTGCAGAAAAAAGCTGATACTGAACGTCAGCTCAAAGAATACGAGGCTCAGCAGGAAGAGATCGCAAAGCTTCAGGATTTTGTGGACAGAAACCTTGTTCGGGCGTCCACGTCAAACATGGCGAAAAGCCGCATCAAAAAGCTTGAAGCTATGGAAATTATCGAAAAGCCTGTGTTATATGAGAAGTCCGCGAAGATCAAGTTTGAGTATGACATTACTCCGCCGATAGACCTGCTGACGGTGAAAAATATCGACGTTTCCGTAGGCAGCGGAACGGAGCGCAAAACTCTTGTGGACTCCCTTTCCTTTGAGGTGAAGCGTGGCGAAAAGCTTGGCATAATCGGCTCAAACGGTATCGGAA
>CAMWRN010000175.1 GCA_947176675.1 uncultured Clostridia bacterium
TTATTACTAATTTTCTGCAATCTCCTCATTCTCGTCAATACGATCCTGATTTATCAGCTTCCTCTGCGCCCACATCTCCCTCGTAACAAGCACCGACCGCGGCTTTGACCCCTCGTAGGGACCCACCACGCCCATTTCCTCAAGCTCGTCCATAACACGCGCCGCACGAGCGTAGCCAAGCTTGAGCTTCCTTTGCAGATAGGAAACCGAAGCTTGTCCCGCGTCGATAAGGACTTCCACCGCCTGGTCGATGATGTCCCCGTCTCCGCTGGGTGCTGAACCACTGTCCCCGCTTGGCTTTTCGCCCTTTGGCACGGGCATATTTTTCTCGATTTCCTCAATGATCTCGTTGGAATATTCGACTGTACCGCCGCTCTTGATGAACTCAACAACAGCCTCAACTTCCTTTGTGGAGGCAAAGCAGCCTTGTATTCTCACAGGCTTGGGAATGCCCTGCGGATAGTACAGCATATCGCCGTGACCCAGAAGCTTCTCCGCGCCCGCCGTGTCTATAATGGTACGGCTGTCCACCTGCGACGAAACCGTCAGCGCAATTCGGGACGGGATATTCGCCTTGATAAGTCCAGTGATAACGTCCACTGTAGGACGCTGCGTTGCGATAATAAGGTGCATTCCCGCCGCACGCGCCATTTGAGCAAGCCGGCAGATAGAGTCCTCCACCTCGTTCGCCGCCGCCATCATCAGGTCGGCAAGCTCGTCTATGACAATTACGATTTTCGGCAGCGGCTCCACGCCCTCGGTCTCGGCAGCCATTTCATTGTAGCCGCCGTGGTCGCGGACGTTATAGTCCGCAAAAAGCTTGTACCGCTTCAGCATTTCCTGCACCGCCCATGACAACGCACCTGCCGCCTTTCGGGGGTCTGTTACAACAGGGATAAGCAGGTGGGGGATACCGTCGTACACCTTAAATTCAACCATTTTCGGGTCGATCAGAACAAGCCGTACCTCATCGGGGGACGCATTGTATAAAATGCTCATGATTATACTGTTAGTACAAACAGATTTACCGGAACCCGTAGTACCAGCAATAATAAGGTGGGGCATTTTGGCAATATCGCCAATCATTATGTCGCCGTCGATATTTTTACCCACAACAAAGCTAAGCTTGCTCTTGTTGGCGGCAAACTCGGGACTTTCTATCATTTCACGTATCGTAACAATGTCCTTGACCCTGTTGGGGACTTCCACACCAACCGCCGCCTTGCCGGGGATAGGAGCTTCAATACGGACTCCCGCCGCCGCAAGATTAAGTGCGATGTCATCGGAAAGTCCCGTAATTTTGGAAATTTTCACTCCCGCGCTGGGCTGCAATTCGTATCTCGTAACTGTCGGTCCTCTGTGAATATCAACGATTCGGGTCTGTACGCCGAAGCTTTTCAGAGTATCCACAAGTGTGTCGGCGTTGGTTTTCATTTCCGCTTCGGCTTCCGCGGCGTTCAGACTGTTGTCAATATTTTTCAGCAAGGAAATGGGCGGAAACTGATAAACAGCGATCTCCGAACCCTGTTCTGCGATTTCGTGCTGAATGTCCGCCGCCGTTGGAGCATCGGGCATATCAAGCTCATCGTCGGTTTGTATCTTATTGGAAGCAAGCGTAGACTGCTTCTTAAGCGGCTGAACCGGTTTCGCCGCAGGAGCAGGAGGTACGGCAGGTTTTTTCTTTTCCGGAACAGCCGCTGCCTTTTTGATTATATCGTCCAGATCGCTTGAAGCTGACTTGATCTTTTCCGTGGCTTCAACTCTTGCCGCAGAGGACACGGGCGTTGGAGCGGCAACAGGATGCTGGGGTAATGTCTGCATAAACTTTTCTTCCTCGGTAAGCTCCTTTTGCGGCTCATCGGGTTCAAAGGGCAGCTCCTCTTTCGGGACGCTTTTCTTTCCCGCCGGCATAGGTATGTCCACGTTAAAATTCTTGGACTTTTCCTTGACAACCTCTGTAGGAACGTCGCTGTTAGGAACTCCCTTTGCGGCAGCATTGGCAGCCGCTTTTGCCGCAGCTTTGGCGTTTTTACGCTCCGCAGCTGTTTTCTTCGCTCCCGGAGGTGGGACAAAATCGCTGTCCTCTACGGGGACGTACTCGTCCCTTGCAGCGTTTGCAGCAGAAATACCCTTCTTTATCATTTTCACCAAATCAAGTATGGTTTTGTTGGCAAGTATCATTATAAATACAAAAATAAGCAGTAGTATGATAATTGTCGCCCCTGCCTTTTTGAACAGGACGAGAAGCGGTACACCCACAAAAACGCTCATGACTCCGCCGCCCCGAAGCTGTCTGCCCTCGGCATAAAGAGCGGGGATTATTTCCTCAAAAAGATTACCCTCGGGAAGAGCCACACTTGAGATTATCCGCGCGAAAGCCGACAGCAGAAGTATCATGATAAAGCACTGAATAACCCTTCCCTGAACAGTCTGACGGGACTTATCCATTGCGATCATTACCGAAACATATATCAGCACGGCGGGGACTACAAACGCCGTCCACCCGAACATTCCCAGAAAAATATTATGTATGCTGTTCCATGCGGACTCGCCCTTTATCAGTGCAAACGCCAGTATCAGCGCGCCAAGTGCGAACAGCATCGCCGACCAGAATACTCTGTCGCCGCTTTCCTGCTCGGCTTGTTTAGTCTGCTTCGATCTCGATGACGCGGTCGTTTTTCTTTCAGCCACTTTCTTGTTCCTCCCGATCTTCTGTAAGGGGACTACCCCTTTTTCCTATATTTTTATTCTACTCAATGTATTATTTGCTGGTTAACGTCCTATAAGTATTCTTACTCCGGCTATCTTTTCATACATTCCCAGACCTATTACTGCGATACCGAGGACAAGCGTGTACCATGCAAAAACATGGAATTTATCGTTTACCACAAGCATTTTTATAAGACGTATTGCGAAATATCCCGCAACGGCGGATACAGCAAAGCCCACTAAAAGCGGCATCAGATTTGCGGAAAGCTCGGCAGACGAAGCTTCTCCCAGCTTAACGACTGCCCCCGCAAGAATTACGGGTATGCCCAAAATAAAGCTGTACTCCACCGCGTCCTCGCGCTTCATTCCGGTGAAAAGCGCGGCGGAAATCGTGGAACCGGAACGGGATATTCCTGGAACAAGAGCGATTCCCTGAAATACTCCTATAGTCAGCGCGGCTGGGACGGTTGTTTCTCCCGCAGTTTTTTCAGCCTTATAGTGCGCGCCGTTTCGTCCGCATCTTGCGCTCAGGAACAGCAGTGCGGAGGTATAGAGAAAAGCAATGCCTTCAATGATAATATCCGAGTCGGAGGAAAGTTTTTCAAAGAAGTCCCTGAATATGTAAAATCCGAAAAGGGGAAGTATGGAAACTATTATCATCATTATCATTCTGCGTTCGGGATTCATAGCTTTCCACCTGAACTTTCCCGTGAAGATGTCCCGCAGCATACGGAACGCTTCAAAAATCAGAACTTTTATCTTATCCCAGAAAGCTACGAAAACCGCCGCAAGAGTGCCTAAATGGAACACTATTGTCATCGTGACCGCACCCTCGCCGTCCAGACCGGTAAAGTGCTGGAACAGCGAGAGATGCCCCGAACTGGACACAGGCAGGAACTCTGTCAGTCCCTGCAGGATTCCCTGTAAGATCGCTTCAATAATACTCATTGTAATAATCCTCTTTTGCTTTATATTTTGTATAGTTGTTGTGAAGAACCGTACCGTCCAAAAAATCCCGCGGGTTCGTTGACAGAACCGCTTCGATAAAACCCGAATTTACATTTGCCGAAAGCTTTTTCAGCTCCCTGTCCTGAGCGTACAGTACATCATATTCTCCGATAACTGTGTAAAGTACCATTTATTCCACACCCTCTCCAATGTCGGGAACATCGTCGGGATAACGCTTTTCACCTGTTTCTATAAGCTCGTACAAGGCTTCAATGGCGTCGGAAAGTCCACCGAGAGAGTCGATAAGCCCCTCCTTGACCGCAGTTTCGCCGTCGATGACCGTACCCATATCCATAGTCAGCTCGCCCGTGTTCATCATCAGCTCACGAAAACGTTTGGGAGCAATGCAGCTGTTTCGTGTGACAAAGCTGATGATCCTCTCCTGCATTTTATCAAAGTAGGAAAGGGTCTGGGGAACACCCAGTATAGTACCGCTCATGCGGACGGGGTGTATTGTCATGGTCGCGCTTGGTACTATAAAAGACTTTTTCGCGGACACTGCAAGAGGTACGCCGATAGAATGTCCTCCGCCCAGAACGATGGATACCGTTGGGGTTTTCATTCCCGCAATAAGCTCGGCAATAGCAAGACCCGCTTCAACGTCGCCGCCCACCGTGTTCAGTATTATGACCAGTCCCTCAATGGAGCGATCCTGCTCAATAGCCACAAGAGCGGGCATGATATGTTCGTACTTGGTGGTTTTGTTTTGGGGCGGGAGAATATAGTGTCCCTCCACCTGACCTATCACCGTCAGACAGTGGATAAGGTGCTTTGCATTCTGGCAGACCACCTCGCCGTTTTTTTCGATAAGATCGGCTTGGTCAAGCTGCTCCTCGGTTTTGGACTGATTCTCGTTATCGTCGTTGTTTTCGTTGTTATTGCGCATGATCGTGACCGTTCCTTTCCCCGTTTTTAGACTATTTTACGCGGAAAGGACGCGAATATGCATATATGAAATATTATAACTCATTTCCTGCAAAATGTCAAACGGTAAGATGGAAAATGCATGGAAAACACACAGTGTAGGATATGAAAAAAAATTGATAAAAAAGCAAGCTGTCCGCACACCGTTGCATTCGGTATGCGGACAGCTTAACGTATAACATGACGTCAAAAAAGATTTTTTAAGATAGCCTTATAGACCTTTTCGTCCGTTTCGAGCAGACTTTTCTTCCCGTTTTTCCAATGCAAAGCAATAGAATACGCGCCTTTCTTCTTTGCAGTAAGCGCGGCTAACACTCCCCACGGACCGAGAATTATCTTTCCCGCTGCGCCTCTTAACAGCCCGCTTGCAAGGGAAATATTCTTTTCCTCCGAGACTACCTCGTAGCTCTCAACAGTCCATTTTGCAACGGCTTCCGATCCTATAAGCACGAGACCGTTTCCTATGCGGACGCTTTCTCCCTCAAGATATCCTGCGATGACCTTGTTTCCAAACATTCCGACACAGCCTTTCTTTCGGATTTTTCAAATATATTATACATTATATAATATCATATGTCAATAGATAAATAAAAAATTTCATCAAAAAACCTCCATGCTTTTACACACGGAGGTTTTTTGATGTTTCATTAATATTCCATACTCATGTCCATGTACATATCCGAATCCATATTATCTGTTTCCGGTTCTAAGCCGCCGCCGTCTCCTGTAAGCGCAGCAGCAACGCTGCTAAGATTTTGGATAATTCCGGTGACTTCAGTTACGCTTGTGCTGATAAACTGCGAACTTGTATTAAGTGCATCAACAGCCGTTTCTGTGCTCACAACATTTTCCTGAGTAGCGGAAACTTCGTTCATAATAGCATTGGAAGCGTCCTTGATACCGTTGATATTGGAAATGATATCAACGGTGTGCTCCTCGGCTTCTTTAAGAGTTTCGGCTGATTTTATCGCAAGATTCCTTACCTCGCTTGCAACTACCGCAAAGCCTCTTCC
>CAMWRN010000176.1 GCA_947176675.1 uncultured Clostridia bacterium
ACAAAATACAGCGCGGAATTTATAAATGCTTGTCGTATTTGACTATAATAGAATGATATATAAAAAACTTGTTAATATTTTGTCTAAAAAAGAATAGTCAAATATACTAAATTTTTTTTAATATGTTATGCAAAAAGACTATTTTAAACTAATAATTTTCAAAAACCATTGACATATTTCAAAATCAGTTGTATATTATTAACGAAGCAGCGAAAACGTTTAAAGATTTCATAAACGGGCGCTGGTTAAGTGCTGAGTATTTTACATCGGTGACATTGCTCGGCAGCTATAAATTAAAATCTTGCGGTCTGGAGTTGTGTTATGGTTTCTATCAAGGACATTGCTTCCGCCTGCGGCGTTTCCATCGCGACGGTCAGCAAGGCGCTCAACGATCACAAGGATGTCAGCGAATCCACTAAGATCATGATTCGCGAAACCGCCAAAAAGCTCGGATATCTTCCGAACTCGCAGGCGAGGGCTCTTAAAACCAACCGTACATATAATTTGGGCGTTCTCTTTGCGGAACAGGCTCAGAGCGGTATCACACACAGCCATTTTGCAGCTGTGCTGAACGGTTTCAAGAATGAAGCGGAAGCAAACGGATACGATATTACTTTTATCAGCCGTCAGATAGGCGGCAACAGGATGACATATTACGAACACTGCGTATGCAGGAACGTTGACGGCGTTGTTATAGTGTGCGCCGATGATTTCGAGGATCCCGAGGTTATTGAGCTGCTCGAAAGCTCTGTGCCTACGGTGACGATTGATTATGAGAGCCCGAACAGTCCCGCGGTGCTTTCCAACAACGAATCGGGCATGAGAACGCTTGTGGAGCATGCCTATTCAATGGGACACAGGAAAATTGCGTATATTTACGGCGAAACTTCAAGCGTGACATCTATAAGAGTAAAAAGCTACAGGGATACCTTGGAGAGCCTGAATATAAATGTCAGAGACGATTATCTGCTGCAGGGCAGATATCACGATCCCGTTTCGACGGAGAATCTGGCGGAACAGCTTGTTAAGCTTGATGAGCCGCCGACCTGCGTTATCTTGCCGGACGATTTTTCGGCGATAGGTGCGCTGTTGGCGTTTGAAAAGCTTGGTAAATGCGTTCCCGACGACATTTCCGTTATGGGTTACGACGGCATTATTCTTTCCTCATTCCTTAACCCGAAGCTTACGACTTTCAGGCAGGATCCGGACAGAATAGGCGCAGAGGCTGCTTCACAGCTTATCGCTCTGATAAAAAAAGAGATTTCCGCCGATTCGCCTGCAGTTATGGTCGACGGCAGTCTCAGAGAAGGTTCATCGGTCAAAGACCTTTGCCGGTGACGAAACCGTGTTATTATATTATTTATAATATAATATATTTTTAAGGAGGAAAACCAAATGAAGAATTTTAAGAAAAACCTCGCTCTTCTTGCGGCTCTTGCATGTGCTGGAACCATGCTTGCAGGCTGTAGCAGCGAGCCCGCCGCTGATAACGGCGACACAACAACTCCCGCAGCTGCCGACAACGGCGATGCTGGTGATGCAGGCGATGCTGGTGACGCAGGCGATGCAGGCACAGCTAATGCTGCTGGCGACAAGCTGACTGTTCTTTGCTGGAACACAGATGACATCAACCCTATGATCGAAAACTTCTGCGCAGCTACAGGTCACACTGCTGACGAGTTCAATATCCAGAACTTCGGATGCGGCGGCGGCGAGGCTGCTGAGAACTACGACAACTATCTCGGCGACATAAACAACGACGCTGATATTATGTTCGTAGAGGCTGACTGGGCTCTCAAGTATATCAACGATGACAGCGCTGATAAGGGTACAATGGCTCTTACAGACATCGGCTTCTCCGACGGCGACTACAGCGATCTTTACGGCTACACAGTTGAGATCGGTAAGTCCACAAGCGGCGTTCAGAAGGGTCTTTCCTGGCAGGCTGCTGCAGGCGGATTCTGCTACAGAACCGACCTTGCTGAGACATACCTCGGTGTTAAGTCTCCCGATGAGATGCAGGCTCTCGTTTCCGACTGGGATAAGTTCCTTGAGACTGCTCAGAAGGTTGGCGAGGCTTCCGGCGGCAAAACTGCTCTGACAACCACAATGGCTGGCGTATGGCAGGTATTCTCCGCTGGCAGAAGCACTCCTTGGGTTGTTGATGGCAAGCTCCAGATCGATGACAGCGCAAGAGGCTACATTGATTTTGCTAAGAGCATGTACGACAACGGCTATGTAATCAAGGATCTTGCTCAGTGGAACACTGACTGGTATGCTGCTGGTCAGACAGACGACACAATGGGTTACTTCGTTTCTACATGGGGCTTCGGTGACTCCATCCTTACTCAGGCTGCAGGCTTTGATAGCGGCGCAACATACGGTAAGTGGAATGTTGTAGTTGGTCCTCAGCCTTTCTACTGGGGCGGTACTTGGATGACTGTTGCTAACAGATGCAACAATCAGGATCTCGTTAAGGAATTCATGACATACTTCACAACTGACGCTGCAGGCGCAGAGAGCTACGCTCGTTTCAAGGGTGAGTATGTTTCCAACCAGAAGGCTATGGAAGCTGTTCTGAACGATGCTGACTACGAGGGTATCGGCGTTCTCGGCGGACAGAACCACTTCGCAGTTCTCAATACTGTTGCTGACGGCATCAACATGGCCGGCGGTATCACAGAGTACGATGCTACTATCAAGACTGCTTTCAACGACGCTGTAACAGAATACTGCAGAGGCACATATGATTCTGTTGACGCTACAATTGATGCATTCATCGACAATGTAGCAGGTTCTCTTCCTAACCTCGATTACTCTGACTTTGATTAATTGAGAGTTAAAACTTAAAATGCTTTTATGTCTTGTGGGGCAGGCTCAATGCCTGCCCCACAGATGTAAATAAGCGCTATACTTTATTTTGAGGAGAGAATTTTTATGGCAAATACTTCAGGCAAAAGAGTTCGCTCTATAAGTTATGCAAAGTACGGATATTTGTTTATACTTCCGTTTTTTGTGGTATATATCGTTTTTCAGATATATCCTTTGTTTAACACATTTTATTTGAGTACCCAGAGCAATGGTTCCACACAGACCGAATTTGTCGGTCTTGACAACTATGAAGCTTTGCTGGTAGGCGAAACAGGAACAATATCGCACGGTGACAATGCCGGCAACAAAGGCGGACGTGCGTGGAGAGCTGTTAAAAGCGATTTTATGAGAGTAATGGGCAACACCATTATTCTTTGGGTCGGAAACTTCATTCCGCAGATCGTTATCTCGCTTGTGCTTGCAGCATGGTTTACAAATTCTCTCCTGAAGATAAAGGGCAAAAGTGTGTATAAGATACTTATGTATCTGCCGAACATTATTACAGCCGCTTCTTCAGCAGCGCTTTTTGTAATGCTCTTTTCTGAAACACAATTCGGTGCTATCAATAAAATGCTCATGAATATGGGTATGATCGCTGATCCTATTCCTTTTGTAACAGGCAAGGCTCAATCAAGAGTTATGATCATGATCATTCAGACTTGGATGTGGTACGGAAATACAACTATTATGCTGATGTCCGGTATTATGGGTATCAACGGTTCTCTCTTTGAGGCGGCAAGTATTGACGGCGCTACAATGACACAGCAGTTCTTCAGAATTACACTTCCGCTTCTCAGACCTATCATGCTCTATACGGTTGTTACTTCAATGATAGGCGGTCTCCAGATGTTCGATATGCCTTACCTCTATAAGAACGGTACATCGTTCACCAAACACATTGAAACGGTTGCGGTATTCATTTACAACCATTTTCATAACGCGGTAAGTCCAAACTACGGTTACTCTGCGGCAGCTTCGGTTATGCTGTTTATTCTGACTGCTATTCTCGGTGCGTTTGCTTTTGCAATGAACAGGGACAAGGATCAGAAAATGCATAAGCGCAAAAAGCAGAACAAATTGCTGTAATTAGGGGAGGTTTATGATTATGAGTGTTTCTATGTCAAAAGAAAAAGTTAAAACCGGTTCCCTCAAACCAAAGGATATCATTATTACAGTGATTATACTTCTGATATGCGTTTTGAGCATTCTGCCGCTCTACATACTCATCGTAAACTCTACCAGAGCCGGCGGAGATATTACAGGTAACGGCGTTTCGCTTATTCCGGGTCTGAACCTTTTTAAGAACATCGCAACTCTTCAGGATTGGACAAATACCGGAAAAGTAGAGTATAATGCTCTTACCGGTTATCTTAACAGTGGTATTATTGCCCTGTCAACAACATTCCTTACAGTTCTGTTCTCAGGTATGACTGCTTACGGTATTGTAGTTTATGACTTCAGACTCAAAGGACCTGCCTATACATTCATTCTGGCAGTAATGATGATTCCTGTTCAGGTAACATCAGTAGGTTTCTATCAGTTTATGGCTAAGCTTGGTCTGACCGACTCCTACATTCCGTTGATTATTCCTGCAGTAGCGGCGCCTGCGATTGTGTTCTTTATGAGACAGTCCATGAAGTCTTCGTTCCCGCTTGAAATCGTTGAAGCTGCCAGAATTGACGGTTGCGGCGAGTACAGAACGTTCTTTACGATCGCTATTCCAATGATGAAACCTGCATTTGCTGTACAGGCAATATTTGCGTTTGTTTCAAACTGGAACAACTACTATATGCCGTCCATGATTCTTATTTCCAGAAACAGTAAGCAGATGACGCTGCCTATGATGGTAAACACAATTCTTTCCAACGATAAATTGGCTGACTTCGGTGCAAAATATGCTGCGATCATGCTTTCAATCGTTCCTGTAGTAATTGTGTACCTGATTTTCTCGAAATTTATTGTTGAGGGCGTTGCTCTCGGCGGCGTTAAAGAGTAAGGTTTTCATTATATCTTACACTTTCAAAAAACGTTCGATTTTAGTGCGAGTGCGATATAGAAGTTGTCAAAAATATCGTTAAAATGACAATTACAGTGGGTTATAGAACAGTCTGCATCTTTTATAGATGCAGACTGTTTATTAGTAAGCGTCAAATAATCCCGCGTTCCAGCATTTAATAAACCCACGCTGAAATATTATCAACGTGGGTTTTATGATTATTTGACAAAATTAGTTTTTGTGGTATAATATCTTTAATATCTCAATTATAAAATAAATAAAGGACAATTAATTAATGATTATGCTTATGAATATATTAACGATTATAGGAACGATCATAAGTTTTATAGGACTTGTAATCAGCTGCTTCACCTTGTATAAAACATCAAATGTAGAAAAAGCTGTATTAAAACAAAAAATGATACAAGGTTTTATTAATGATTATAAATTTATGCATGACGATCTTAATCAATATGCCTGTTCGCTTGAAAATGGCGATATAAAATCTCAAGCTTTTTATGAAATACATAAATGCGTAAAAAAACTGCAACATTATTCAAAAATTGAAAAATGGGTTGACGGCAATGAAATAAATGATTTTGTAACTTTTTTTGATAATAATTTTTCAAATTTATTAAATTCTAAACCTAATTCAGATTATATAAATGAATTCATTAAAAGACTTCATAGCATAATTGCAATTTTGAGAAAGAGGGCAATTTACATGATATCAGATCATATAG
>CAMWRN010000177.1 GCA_947176675.1 uncultured Clostridia bacterium
ACAATATTATTCCTTTTTATCCTTATTATACATATCCTCACAATGCGTACTGCAAAATTCTTTACTCGAATCGCTTGCCATAAACACTTTCATACAATTCTGACAAATACGAATAGGATTATCGCTGTCCGTAAGCATAAAGCTGAACATCATCTGTACTCCAAGCATAAGCGAATTAAAGTCCCATACTATCGTTGGCTTTTCAAGCAGAGCAATACGGTAAGTCGGAGCAATACCACCGAAAGCCTCCATACCCTGCCGTAACAACAGTCGTTCCTCGGAGGGCGTTTTATCATAATCCTCATAATAGAGCATAGCAGTAAAATATGTAAACGCCAAATCAGTAAACTGTCGCTTTATCCATTCGTACCGCTCGGCATATTCCCGCTGAAAGCTCATATTTACCGCAATAGGCTTGTCAGACATCGTCATAGCTAAAGCCGCCATAATGCGGTCGTTTTTTACATTCCACACAGATTCAACTCCGTGCTTTGCAACGTCTGGCTTATCAAACGGGAAAAACAAATTCAGATAGTCGCTTGTAGACATAGTTTCTTTTTTAATAAAATGATTTTTCGGCAGATACACAGCTTCGTAATCCATAAAGTTCGGAGTAGTTGGTAATGCCGTCATTAAACCGAGCAAACCGTAATTCACGGCAAACTGCCGAATTGCTTCCCGTATATCCTTGTCGGAAAATTTGGGCGAACGCATACTGCCGATATTTATAGCGTCCAAAACTATCTGCGTATATTTTTCAAGCGGGTCGTAAATGCTCGGCTGCGCCGTTTTTGCGGGAGTAAGATACAGCGTACCATCAGCCGCCGATTTCCATTCATATTTGCTGTACCGCACCCAATTTGAACTTGTGCATTCAAAAAAGTTATTCATGTTTTTGCTCCTGTTTACAATCTTCAATGCCGTACTTATTTAACAATTCTTTTGCTTTTTCAATGCCGCTGCCCGTAATATATACCGACTTTGAGCGGGACGGACGCTCGCCCTGTCTAATGTAATCGGCGTTACTTAATTCGTTCAGAACATCAAAATTATAGCCTTTCCAAGCATAAAAATCTTCGGCGTTGGCGAATCTGCCTCTCTCCGTAAAACGGGAAAGATATATCAACATCATAGTTAATTCCTGCATTGCTTTTTCCGCATTTATTTTTTCCATTAACCACATTCCTTTATATTTTATTTATAGTATACTATTTCTCACTAATAATGTCAATCTTTATATCATTTTCCGTCAAAAAATTTTTTTCAAGCAAGGTCAGCGTACCTTGCTGTATTCTTTCGTTTAACGCTTCAAGCAATTTTTTTCGTATTCTTTTCAGCATTGTACCCCTAACCTTGCGTATATTTCTGTCCGACTGCCCTTTTATTGCAGCAATTCGTGTGGAACTATACTGCCGAATAGCATACAGGAAAAGCAAAAATTTCTGTTCCTCATTCAGACCGTAAAGTATATCCGCTATGTATTCCTCAGTCACAAGCTCGTTTATCTCATAGGGACAGCAGAAAATTGCGTCAAGGAAATCTCCCATGCGGTTCTGCTTTTCAAGCATACTGTTAAGCGCGTTGGGAAAGCACTTCGCGTCAAAAGACGCGCCGTATTCAAGAGGAATATCATCATTACTGCGGAGTATTTCGTGATAACGCTCCCTGCGCTCACGGTTAGCGTCCAGCCTGTCCCACCACGCAGCTACATTTTTAAAATCAGTTACAGTTCTTGCCGAATCTTCAAGACGTTTAAGAGCCTCCGCTCTTAATTCTCTTTTGAGCAGCTTCCGTTCAGGCTGCTCGTCCTCATCATCTTCAATAGGCTTTTCCTTTGCGTCGGCTTCTATTTCACCAATCAATAGTTGTTCGGTTACAAACTGCCGCTGTACTTCTTCTGGAAGTTCCGCTTCAACATATTCAATTTCTTCATCTTCATACATTGGCAGAAACCTCCCTCGAAAAATATTTTTAGAATTTTTTTAAATTCTGCGAAAAACAGTTCCGCTTGATACCCGTAAATTCTCCTATTAATGAGGGAGCACTATATTGTTCCTGACAAGAACGGAGAAAATCACATATCAATTATACACTATTTTTACAAAATTTTCAAGACATAGGAGGGATTTGTATAGTAAACAAGAATTTTTATTACACAACTTATCGTATCGGCTCAACTACCTATAAGGTCAAGGTGGTATTTAATGACACAGTGAATGAAACAATGGAGGATAAAATTTTGAGAATTATTCGCAATGAAATATTGACTGACAGAGAAAAATGTGGTAATATAGAATTACCGCAAATGAGCCGTCAGTCTGAAAGGAGCGCCTGATTTATGGCAATTTTACAGACTGAAAAAATTACGGCATTATACGAAAGGCTGTCCCGCGACGACGACCAAATCGGGGATAGTAATTCGATAGTTAATCAGAAAAAATACCTCGAAAACTTCGCTGAACAAAAGGGCTACACCAACTGTATCCACTATACGGACGACGGGTGGAGCGGCGGCAATTTTGACCGTCCAGCGTGGAAAAAACTTGTTTCCGATATTGAATCGGGCAAGGTGGCGCACGTCCTTGTTAAGGATATGTCCCGAATCGGCAGAGATTATTTGCAGACGGGATTTTATACCGAGGTAATGTTCCGTCAGCACGGCGTTCATTTCGTCGCTATTGCAAACAGCGTAGACAGCGACGACCAGAACAGCAACGAATTCGCCCCATTTCTTAATATTATGAACGAGTGGTATTTGCGTGATTTAAGCCGCAAGCAACGCACAGCTATTCGCGTAAAAGGCGAATCGGGAAAGCCCACAACAAACTGTGCTATTTACGGGTATTTGAACGACCCAAACGACAAATACAAATGGGTAATTGACGAGGAAGCGGCGGCAATTGTCCGTAAAATTTACCGTTTAACTATTGAGGGCTTGGGACCATATGACATTGCCCGAATACTTTATGAAGACAAGGTTGAAACTCCCGCAGTATATTTCGGCAAAAAGAATATGGGCGTTTGGAAAAGCAAAGAGGAATTTTCCAATCCATATAATTGGAGCGGATTTATTGTCGGTCAGATTTTATCAAAGCCTGAATATATGGGACATACAGTTAATTTCCGCTCTCATAAAGCTTCGTATAAAGATAAAAATGCTGTTAAAAATCCAAAAGAAAAATGGCTTATTTTTGAGAATACACACGAAGCTATTGTTGATAAGGAAACTTGGGAATTGGCGCAAAAGCTCCGAAAAACACCGAGGCGGCACGATACATTAGGTGAAGCCAATCCGCTGACGGGACTTTTGTACTGTGCCGACTGCGGCGCGAAAATGTATAATCACCGTAATAAAGGCGGTTCTAAAGGGAAACAGTATCCTTCGGATTTTTTTGATTGCTCAACCTATACGTTGGCATTTCAAAAACACACAAAATCCTGCCGAAGTCATTACATAAATACAAAATCCTTGAAAATATTGATTTTGAACACAATAAAAAATGTCAGCAAATACGCTGTTTCCAATAAAGACGAATTTATGGAAAAGGTGCGGACGGCGTCCCAAATACGTCAGGAGGAAGCTGCGAAAGATACAAAAAGGAAGCTTAAAAAAGACAGCAAACGCGTTGCCGAGCTTGATAATATCATTAAAAAGTTATACGAATCCTTTGCCGTCGGTCGCATATCCGAGGAACGCTTTGACATTCTTATCAAGGAATACGAAGCAGAGCAGAAAACGCTTCATACTTCTGTAGCGGAAGCGGAAAATCAGTTAGCTGTTTTTGAAAAAGATACCGCTAATGTCGAGCAATTTCTTGAACTTGCGAAAAAGTACACCGATTTTACGGAGCTTACAACGGTTATGATAAATGAATTTATCGAAAAAATCATTGTTCACACTCCCGAAAAGGTAGACGGCGACCGCGTTCAGGAGGTTGAAATTCATCTTAATTTTATTGGACGGTTTGAGCTTCCTCCTCCCGAACTTATTGCGGAAGAAATCAAGCGGCAGAAAATGTTACACAGGCAGCGGATACGGAGCAGAGAGCGTTATCAGCTTATAAAGGCGGGAGTGCATAAAGTCGGAGAGCCTAAGCTTACCTGTAAATTTTGCGGAAATATATTTGAATCAAAAAGTTCTGCCGCAATGTTCTGTAATCCGAATTGTCGAAGTAAGTATTACATACGCGAAAAGGCTGAGGAAAGACGGCGCGATGTTGTTTGTCCGATTTGCGGAAATACTTTCAGCACAACGCGGGCGGACGCAAAATATTGCTGCGATAGTTGCAGAGAAAAAGCAGCCCGCAAACGCAGCGCGGAGAAAAGAAAACAGAAAACTACATAATTAACGCATAAGGCGGCTTGTGAGAAATTCACAGGCTGCCTTTGATATTTTTGATATTAATTTCGCTCTTGTTTGGTATTACAGAAATATCAAACAAGGGCATTTTTACTACCACAATTATTTTTAAAAAATATGTAATATCAAAAATTAAAATTTTGGTATTATGCCGATATTAAATCGTATTATTTTTACTACCAAAGGAGGAATTTCAATGACAGAAAACGAGAAAAATTTGTTGCAGGCAAAGCACCGTTTGGAGGAAGCGCAGGCTCGTGACCGTGTAAAGGAGCGAAAAGCTCGGACGCGACGGTTAATTCAAGAGGGTGCTATTCTTGAAAAGTTTTTCCCTGTTGTATCTTCTATGGAGCTTGATGAATTAGAGTATTATTTATATGAAATCGCAAGACAAATTTAAGCAGCGGGACGTTCGGGCAACCGAGCGTCCCGCTGCTTTTTTCCCGAAGGGCGCACTTACTCACCACCGTCCTTTGGGACGGCGGTGGTATCCCTCCCTGCGGTTGGGAACGTGCGCTCTGCGAGGCAGTTACGGCTTCTGCGGAAGCCGTAAAATATTGAAAGGGACAGTGATAATCATAGCCATATATCATTTTGAAGCAAAAATCATCAGCAGGGGCGAGGGACGTTCAGCCGTTGCTGCCGCTGCATATATCAGCTGCGACAAGATTTACAATGATTACGACGGCGTACAGCACGACTATACGAAAAAGCGGGCTTGTTTGGGGACACGTATTCCTGCCGCATAACGCTCCTCCTGAATGGTCTGACCGCGCCGTACTTTGGAACGCGGTCGAGGAAGCTGAAAAATCAAAGGACAGTAGGCTTGCTCGTGAATTTGTGGTTGCGCTTCCAACAGAGCTAAACAAGGCTCAATGGAAAGATTTGTTGTCCAAATTTATCAAGAATAATTTTGTTTCATACGGAATGTGCGCCGATGTCGCTGTTCACGATACTGATGGGCATAATCCGCACGCTCATATTATGCTAACAGTCCGTCCATTGGACGAAAACGGAAAATGGCAGCACAAGACCGAAAAGGAATATCTTTGTATCAAAAACGGCGTGGAACAAGGTTTTACCGCTGCCGAATTTAAGGCGGTGCAGTCGGACGGTTGGGAAAAGCAGTACCAATACAAAATCGGAAAAAAGAAAATATATATGCCCGCTTCCAAAGCCGTGACACAGGAATATGAACGTATTTCCAAATACCCGAAAAGCTCTAAGTTCGGCAGGCAAAATCCGATTT
>CAMWRN010000178.1 GCA_947176675.1 uncultured Clostridia bacterium
ATAACACATAATTCTACAAAATGCAACAAAGGTTCTGTTTGTTTTTAAAGTAAACTTGCATATTTTAGAGGTATAGAATTTGTGCAATGATACAAACTTTGTTATCAAAGCACAAGTTTTTTCTTGTTTTGCGGGAAACGGCTCTAAAAAATGTCCTTACTTATGAGGGACATTGTATGCGACAAAATGTTACAATATGCTATAACAAATTTTATGCAAGTAGGAGAAAAATTAAAAAGTTTTTGAAAACTACCTGTTTTTTCAACTGTTTTTGTCCTATTAATTGAGGGACGTTATAAATTACAGAAGATTACGGCATAAAACATCAAATTTTATGCAATGATACGAAATTATAAAAAGTGGGTTGCCAAAACTGCCTTTAAGTATCCTATATTATGAAAAGGGGTATAAACTCACGATAACATAAGAGAAAATTTATGCAGTTATACAAACTTTTTAAAAGGGGGTTCAGTAAATGGCTTTCAAAACCCCGTATATTATGGACGATAAAAATTCACGATAGCATAAGAGCAAATTTGTGCAATTATAAGAAAATTATATAATTCTGAAATATTCGGTTACATTTTCGCTTGATTTTGTAGGTACTTATGAGAGGACGTTTTGTTCTCTCTAAAAATAAAAGGAGGTCGATATTATTGACAATGAAAACCAAACAGGAGCTTATAGCTCAAATCGCGGCATTACTCAACGAGGTAATTGAGGTGGAGGAACAGGCTGCGGTAGCAGTACCGCAGCCTGCAAAGCCCGTAGAAATGCTGACTATCAAAGAATGTTCCGAGGCGGTAAAGGGTCTTTCGGAACACACTATCCGTCAGCTTGTGGCGCAGGAGAAAATCTCGTACATAAGGACAGGTCAGGGCAAGCGAGGGAAAATCCTTATCAGTCGCGCGGCATTGCTTGAATACTTAGGAGGTGCGGCGTGATGAGTTCTCCTAACTGGTACAACGGCAAATCCATAAACGAGGTTGAGTTCTGCACAGAGTTTGTGCAGAATCGTCCGCTTAAATGTATCGACGGCAAGTTTTATAGCATTGACGGTGAGATTTCCGACAGTGAAATATGTCACGACATTTCGGTAATGCTCACCGAATTTGTGACAACGGGTATTTCCCGCAAGGTAAAATCTCTACTTGAAGCGTTGAAATTATTCTGTCACAGCGAGCCTATTCCCGTTTTCGAAAACGAAATTCATTTGCTTAATGGGTTTTTGAAAACAGACGGTACTTGGATTTCCGAAAAGCGATTTTGCATTAATCGTCTGAACGTTTTTTACCGTCCCGAAATGCAAAACGGAAATTATTCTCCCGATAATTTTCTAAAATTCCTTGATGAATTATTGGATTTTGAGGACGTGAAAACCTTGCAGGAATACCTTGGTTACTGCCTAATTCCATCCACAAAAGGACAAGCTATGCTCTTTATTATCGGCAACGGCGGAGAGGGAAAAAGCCGTATCGGAGTGGTATTGCAGGAGATTTTCAAGAGTGCAATTGTCACGGGGAATTTTCAGCGTATCGAAACGGACAGATTTTTTCGGTACAATTTGCAAAATAAATTAACTATGCTTGACGATGATATGCAGATGAATGCGCTGTCAACGACTGGCATAATTAAAAATCTTGTGACCGCCGAAATTCCTGTTGACGTTGAGGCAAAGGGTTTTCAATCGGAGCAGGCAATTTTATATCCGAGATTTTTATGTTTCGGAAACGGTTCTCCCAAAGCTCTTTATGATAAGTCGGACGGATTTGCAAGACGGCTTTTAATTCTTACAACAAAGCAAAAGCCGCCGAATAGAATTGATAATCCTTACCTTGCTGAGAAGTTTATTTTGGAAAAGGAAAAAATATTCTGCTGGATTTTCGATGGACTGAAACGGCTGATAAATAATAATTATAAATTTACTGTTTCTGAAAAGACGCGTCGTAATGTTTCAGAAGCTATGGTGGATAACTGCAACATTATTGAATTTCTTTCCGATAAAGGCTACATAGAATTTGGTGCGGATTTTCAAGAAAGTACCACCAATCTCTATTCGGGATATATTGATTGGTGTCACAAAAATCTTTTGACGGAATTGAAAAAGGACACGTTCAGCAGTTGGCTGAAAGCTAATTCTGAGAAGTACAACATAAGATTTTCTACCCATATCAAGACCGATAATAGGGAGGTTCGCGGGTATAAAGGCATTAGGTCGCGGTTCAGAAATATTATTTTGTAATGAACTTGAAAAATGGCGTCCGAGGCGTACGTCCCGTCCGAGTACGGCTTTCGGACGTATCTTACGGACGGCTGAAATAACGTATTGAAGCCATTCGGACGGGTGGACGGCATTTTTTTAAATTTAATATATATTTTATTATTTGCCGTCCGTGTGGCGTACGTCAGTACGCCCATTAAAAGGGAGTGCAGAGGGAACGGCTGCCCCTGGTCGAGCGCAATGACGCTTTTGATGTGAGGTACGAATGTCAAAAGTGTCTTTGCGTTATTTTCGCGAAAGTAACAAAGGCTTAGGTTGCCGCCCTCAAAAAATAATAGAAAAACAAAGGAGGACTGCTATGCAGAAAACATTAAGCATAACCATAGGCAAAGGCAGTATCGGTCACAACAATCGTGACTTCTATGCTGATAATATTGACAGAGCCGTTCGCAAAATAATATCATTTTTTATAAGGAAGATATTAAAAAAGTCTACCAAGAATTGTTTGGTACTGCTCTTGCGGAATACAATGCCAAACAGAAACGCAAGGACAGAATTATTAAAGATTATTACGACCATATTTTTCACAGCAAGCAGGAAAAACCGTTTTACGAACTGATAATTCAAGTCGGCAACAAGGACGATACTCCTTGTAATTCTGCTGACGGAAAACTGGCGGCACAGGTTTTGATTGAGTTTGAAAAAGAATTTCAGAAACGAAATCCGCATATCAGAGTTTTCAATTCCGTACTTCATATGGACGAGCATACGCCGCACTTACATATTGATTTTGTGCCGTTCGCTACAAATCAGAAGCGGGGTTTAGCTACGCGAAACGCACTTACAAAAGCTTTGGAACAGCAGGGCTTTATTGCAAAAGGGAAATTCGATACGTCCTCAAAGCTTTGGAGTGACAGCGAAAAAGAACATCTTTCAGAAATTATGCAGCGGTACGGTATCGAATGGAAAAAGCTCGGTACGCATAATAATCATCTTTCCGTTTTGAATTTTAAAAAGCAGGAACGGAAAAAAGAAATTCTTCGCCTTGAAAATAAAATTGAGTGTACGGATAATATTTTAAAGAACCGTCAGGAATTACTGTCTGATACCGAAAGAATTATTGACGAGTTGGACGAGGAATATCAAGAGAAAAAAGAAAATATCTCCCGCCTTGATGATGAGATTACCGAAAAGGAAAATGTTCTTGCCGAAACTGTTTCCACTATCTCCGAGAATAATTCTCTGATTGAAGCGAGCGCGGATAAGGTCAGCAAGATAAAAAATATTGATGATATTCAAGCAAAGAAAACCTTGTTTGGCGGTAATGTTACCGTTTTGCGGGAGGATTATAATAATCTATCCGAACTTGCTAAAAAGCAGATTGCCGCCGAGAATAATGTGGAGAAACTTACTGAAAAGGTTACTCGACTTGAAAAAGATAATGCCACTCTTATTGATAAAAATAAATCGCTTAACAATGAATTGAAGTAGGTTAATTCACTTCGGGATAAGCTTAATACTGCGCTGCGGGAGATTTCAGATTGGAAAAATAAATATCAAAAGGTTATGGATTTTATAGAACAACTTGGTCTTAAAGAGAGGCTTAGAGAATTTTTAAAGCCTGTTCAGCATAGGTCGAGGTGAAGTGAAACATATTCCTGTAAAAAGACTTGACATTAAAGTAGTAATGTGTTAAAATATAATTATACAGGAGTATGTCATAAAAACTATAATATCAAAGGAGAGATATTTTTATGGCAACCATTAGAAAGCGCGGACAATCCTACCAGATTAGGGTGTCCTGCGGTTATGATACAAAAGGCAACCACAAAGAACAAACTATGACATGGAAACCCGAAAAGGGTATGACAGAACGTCAAATCCAAAAGGAACTCAACCGAGTTGCGGTCAAGTTTGAGGAGAACTGCATGAGCGGGCAAGTAACAGCCACAATCAAATTTGAAGATTTTGCGGAGCAATGGTTTAAGGAATACGCCGAATTAAAGCTGAAGCCGAAAACCATTGAGGGCTATCGCTGGATGTCCAAACGCATTTACAAGGCTATCGGACACTTGCGGCTCGATAAAATTACCGCTCGTGACATTCAGAAATTTATCCTTGAAATGACTGAGGAAAAACGGTGTGACGGTCGCAACAAGCGAAACGGCAGGCTTTCCGCCAAAACGGTGAAACTGCATATTTCAATGATTTCGACAATTTTTGATTATGCTATAAAAATGCAGTTGCTACAGCATAACCCTTGTCGGGCGGTAACGCTCCCTAAACCCGACGGTGAGAAACGTGAGGTCTATACCTTAGAGGAAATTCAACAGCTTCTTGACCTTTTTCAGAAAGAACCCGAGAAAAATTTTAAGTACGTCCTGTTCTATACGCTTGCGATTTATACAGGTTTTCGCAGAGGTGAACTGCTTGGCCTAGAGTGGAAAGATATTGATTTCAGCACTAATATGGTAACAATTAACAGAACATCTCTTTACTCAAAGTCGCAGGGCGGTACATACACCGAAACGCCCAAAACCGAAACAAGTTATCGCACCTTGAAACTTCCAAACGAGGTTATCGGTACAATTCTGCATTGGCGTGACTTGCAGGACAAGCAAAGAAACAAGGTCGGAAGCAAGTGGCAGGAAACGGACAGGATTTTCACCAAATGGAACGGTCTGCCATTGGACGGAACTGCTCCGGGTTATTTCTTCAAGCAATTCTGCGAAAGAACAGGTATGCGTTATGTTTGCAATCATAGCTTCAGACATTTCTACACTACGGTACTTATCTCTAACGGCATTGACGTTAAGACCGTTCAAAGCTGCTTAGGGCACTCTACGCCGACAACGACTGTAATTATCTCATATGGACACACCCACCAAAGCAGTTAATATTCGAAATATAATAAACTAACATATTGATTACTAAAAAATATATAGAGGAAAACAGCGGATAATACCGCTATTTTCCTCTCAATCTTTGCTATGTTTTATATGCGATTTTAGTGTAAGCATTTTCTTATAAAATAAATTTACACTCTTCAAAATTTAGAAACAGCTTCTTTTTTATAATTTCCAAGCTTTTGAAGCCTAAATGGTTTGTAGAGAAGCTTTCTATAACCTCTTCCATAGTTTCAGAACTCCAAAAAATTTTTAATTTCTTTTTTGCACGGGTAATAGCAGTATAAAAAATATCGTGAGTAATTTTCTCAGAGTTGCTTTTAGGTATAACCACCTTTACAGAATCATATTCTAAACCTTGTGCTTTATGGATTGAAACTGCATAGGCAAGCTGAAATGGTATAACTGATTTCATTCGTAAATCTTCATCATCAATATTTCTTTCATCATAAGCATATAC
>CAMWRN010000179.1 GCA_947176675.1 uncultured Clostridia bacterium
GTTATGGACGGCTTCAAGGTCATGAAAATGACCGAAGCGGCTAAAGTGGGAGACTTCTTCGTAACAGTCACAGGCTGCCGCGACGTTATCACCGAGGAAAGCTTCAACGTGATGAAAAACGGCGCAATCTGCTGCAACGCGGGACATTTCGACGTTGAGGTGGACGTTGCCACGCTGAAAAAGATCGCGGTGGAAACCAAGACTGCGCGTAACAATATTCAGGGCTACAAGCTGAAAAACGGAAACTGGATATACGTTATCGCCGAGGGAAGACTGGTAAACCTCGCTGCGGGAGACGGTCACCCCGCCGAAATTATGGACATGAGCTTTGCCATTCAGGCGCTGTCGGCTCTGCACCTTGTCAAGAACAAGGGCAAGCTTACCGAGAAAATTATTGATGTTCCCAAGTACATTGACAGGGAAGTCGCGGAGAGAAAGATCCGCTACTGGGGTATGGAGATCGACAAGCTGACGGACGTTCAGGAGGCTTACCTTAACAGCTGGGAAGCGTAATGGCAGTTTTCGGAAACGGAAATAACAAAGAAAAATTATCCGCAAACAGCATAAACTGCGTATCAAAGCGGCTTGCTTGAAATGCGGAAACGGAATATTTTTCGGAAATAAAACTCGGGGGTCGGAAATTTTGCCGATTTCCGAGTTTTTTTGCCAAATCAATTGAAATTTACAAACCGATGTGGTATAATTAATTGTATTTGAATTTTCGCGGAGAGGAATTAAAATAGATGGATAACAGCATTGTCAGATTTGCCGTTTACGATAATACCAATTTTTACAAAATAGAACTGTCGCGAACGCTTCTGCACTTTACCGAATTCGATTTTACCTACTTCTGGGAGCAGTGTATCGAAGCGTGCAAAACAGCGCGCAAAACGGGCAGACTGCCCCAGAATATCATTTCGGGCGCAAAAACGGTGATCGGACGCGCTCACCCCTACATTGAGGCATGTATAGGTACGGATTATTCCGAGATCGTTACCGACTGCATTATCGAGTACATCTGCCACAGCGAGCGTATAGGTCTGGAGGAGCTGTGGGCAAGGTGCATTTCTCCAAAAAATCCCTATGAGGAAGCTATTTTCAGGCGTATTTCCGAGTACAAGGCGAACCGCGCCATGAACCGCTGGACGAGCATTGTCCGTATTCAGGAGTATGCGAAAAACAAAATGAGCTTTATTTTCGATACGGACGATATCGGCACGATACTCAGCGACAGCACCGTCCGCGCGAGAAAAGAGTATTTCGACCTTGCGCTTTCGGTTGCGGCAAACGAACTCGGCTGTTCGGGAAATCTTCTTCCGTCGGTAAAGCTCTGCACTCCGTCAACTCTTCCAAACGCGGCTTTTGTTGTGGGAAAGGTGTCTAAGTCTATCTACCGCCGTTTTGCCGACGCGCTTGCGGAGGGAAGAGACCTTTCCGCAATGGACAAGCGGGACTGCTCCAAAATACGGGATCAGCTTGCTATGGAGGCGTATTCCTACGTCAAGGGCATGACGCGTCCCAATGAAATAGAAATGAATTTTGCATTGGAGGCTATACGTGAAAATCCTGCGGAGCTTTATTATCCCGACAGCTTGAAGGCTGCGGTCGACCTTGAGTTCGAGCTTATGGTGCGGGATAAGATATACATGAGAAAGTGCGAGAACTGCGGAAGGTTTTTTACCGCTCTCGACGATAACACCCGCTGCGACAGGGTGAACAGTTCAGGAAAGACCTGCCGTCGTCAGTATGAGGAGCTTGTGGAAAGTATTACGGGCGAAGCTCGCGGAAATATGCTTAAGTCCGAGGAAAGTCCCGCCGTGGAAAATGCGGAAACGGCAAATGTTACGGAAATATCGCCTGTTTCCTCTCTTGTGCCGCCACCCGAAGTACACGAACCTGTGGTCGTTCCAAAAGAAACGGAAAAACGCGCTCAGAAGCTTTACAATGCTTTGTACAAGCGTGTAAACAAGGGTATCGACGAAAACGAGTTTAAGGAATGGTCACAGTATCTGTCCAATATGAAAAGAAACTTGAAGATAGGCGAAGCAACCTTGAAGCAGTACGAGGAATTTCTCGATTATTCCGACAGACTTGCAAAAGAGGTCAAGATCGCGGGTAAGAACAAGACGATTTACGCTCCTGTGGATAAGCCTTACGATTTGAATAATTCGGGCGGAAATTCCGAAAAAACTTTGAAAAAAACGGAAACGCCATCGGAAGACGGGACAACAGGTGAAATTTCCGAGGACGAATTTGTGGAAATTGCGGAATTGTCCGAAAAAATAGAGAAAAAATCCGCGGGAAAAGCCGTTTCTGATTCTCCCAAAGTTCCCCAGGTAGAGGGAGCGGTGGTGTCTTCGGATAACGTGAAAGTGAAACCGTTCACACCGCAAGCTTTTGATTCGGTTTTTGACGCTATGCAGGCAGGAAACGACGATGGCGATGAGGATATATCCCCCAAAAAGCAGGATAAACACGTGGAGATCAAAAAGCCGAAATGGGAGCGTATCAGCCGCGAGGAAGCTTTCAAGGATAACGATAATGACGATGAATAATCGCTCTGAAGAATGAATCGAAAGGAGCTGCAAAATGCTTTTTATAAATGAAGCCGCAGCGATAAACGGTCTTGCGGATACTATTATCAAAGGCGGCGTGAGCCTTTACAATGCCATGAAATACATCTACTCCATTGCCGAGGACGATTTCTATAACATCAGCATAAAGGACGCGTTTAAGGTTGTGCTTAACAATATCACCGATACGGACTGTTTGCAGGGACTTGGTCTGCATATCGACGACCGAACCTGTGCTGAAATGCAGAGCGAGGAATACAACCACGTTCTTGCGCTTATGGTGTACTCGCTGGCGGTAAGGATACCTACGCTGAAAAACGTCAGGATTAACGATGAAAGCATGACCGATGATCAGCTTTACCGTCTCTATAACGCTGTAATGGAAAAGGGCGCGGAGAATTATAAGGATATGATCTCCGAAACTTTTCTGGAAACCAAATATCTGGTGAGAAAGGGAAAAAAGCTTCAGCCGTTTACCGCGGACTGGTATAAAACATACATCTACACTAACGTACCCGAGCTTGCGGAGATAACCAATAAAAATATGTTCCTGCTGGGATTTGCTGATGTGCTGTTCGCAATGTTTTACTCCTGCCTTGAAGAGGAGATAAGGAACAAGATGACGGAGTACACTGCCGACAATCTTTCCGAAACAGAGGAAAAATAAGTTTTACAATCGAAATTTTCGTACCTTTTACCTTTCGTGTTGATGGAGTTGGGCACTGGTGATTTCACGAATCGCAGCTTGAAGCAGAAGATTGGTTGTGCTATAATCAGAGTAATATATCGGCGTTTGGAGAGGTGCTATTTTGAAAAAAAATAATTTTATATATTCATGGAAAAGGTGGAAGTTATTTAGAAGCTGAACGGTACAAGAAAAATTGTTTGGGTTTCGATATT
This sequence comes from uncultured Clostridia bacterium, assembly GCA_947176675.1. GTDB lineage: Bacteria > Bacillota > Clostridia > Oscillospirales > Ruminococcaceae > RGIG8773. The sequence goes on from CAMWRN010000179.1 coordinate 3,474, forward strand.
ATTGGTATAGACTATAATGATTATATCCCATGGATTGTACAAAACCAAATTCAATCAGTTTATGACAAAGTTCGCGAAAGATACGACTGTATTTATTTGATTGCAAACAGTATAGGTGCTTATTTTGCAATGCACACATTGCAAAATTGTAATATTGCAAAGGCTTTATTTATATCGCCTGTACTTGATATGGAACGTCTTATACTGGACATGATGAGTTGGACAAATGTATCAGAGAAGGATTTGCATGAGAAGAAAGAAATTCCTACGGACTTCGGGGAAACATTATCATGGAAATATTTATGCTTTGTTAGGGAAAATCCTATAACATGGAATGTTCCCACAGAAATTCTATATGCAGGAAATGATAACCTCGTATCTCGTCAAACAGTAAATGAATTTATTAGTAATCACAATGCACATCTTACCGTAATGGAAAATGGGGAGCATTGGTTTCATACAGATGAACAACTTGCCTTTTTAGATATCTGGATGAAAAAGGCAATAGGATAAATTCCAGTTTATCGGACATTTGCTCATTATAGGCAACTGCCCATTCAGTCATTTTGACGAAAGAAAAATTTTATAGGCTCTTATCAACACAAAAGGTAAAAGGGCGAAATTTTCCAAAATGACGGAGTTTGAAAAACGTCATGAAAAGGGGATCATAGCTTTGAAAACTATTTATTTATGCGGCTTCATGGGCTGCGGAAAAACAACGATCGGAAAGCTTCTGGCGCAGAAGCGGGGCTGCGGATTTTTTGATATGGACGCTTACATCACCGAAAAAGAGGGAATGGAAATACCGCAGATATTTGCGGAAAAGGGAGAGAAATATTTCCGCGAAGCAGAGACTGAGGCTATACGTGCACTTTCCGAAAAAAACGGTGTAATAGCCTGCGGCGGCGGCGCTATGCTGAAAAAGGAAAACGCGGCTATTGCTTCCGCTGCGGGAGCGGTAGTCTATATAGACGTTTCTTTTGAGACCTGCTACTCCCGTATTTCGGGGGACAGGAACCGTCCCATCGTTATGAACAATACAAAAGAGGAGCTTGAGATCATTTACGACGGCAGAGCTCCGGTGTACAGCGAAAACGCTTCGGTAACGGTAAGCGGGGACGGTTCTGCGGAGGATATCGCGGAGCGCATTATTGCGGCGGTTCGGTAAAGCACAAAGCGGCAGAACAAAGAGGAATACTCATATAGAAGTTTTTAGCCCGAAAGCGGTTTGGAAGAACCGTTTTCAGGCTTGTTTTTTGATATTGAATTGCTCACATAAATCAGAATTTACTGCATTAAAAAATCCAAACTTACGTTATAAAACTTTTCAAAGCTTGTAATCATAGCAGGGTGGTCACCTGTATCAAACAGATACATTTTGCCATGTCCGATTTTTTTAAGCATTTCTTCGTAAACATTTTCAAAGTAATTATCAGACAAGCTGTACATGAACTTATCTTCTTTGCTGCCTGTCAGAAGAATGTCGGCTTTCAATAAGTTCAATGGTCTGTGAAAAAAACAACCTGCTTCATTTTTATGCCTTATAATAGCAGCAGTATCGTTGTCCACGACCTTTTCCCAATCAGAACCATGCATATATGCGTAGAACGCTCTTGCATTACTATCCGCTTTAGCTTCTTCACGGTCTTTCAGAAGATTAACGGTAAAATCTTTATTTGCATTTTCACCCTCAAAACTATCGGCAATAACTTTGCTGACAAGCTCCGGTGCTTCCAAAGCAACGTTAATAGCAGCAATAGCCCCACCGCTGCTGCCTATTATGCTTACGTCCGTATATTGTTTTTCTTTTAGAAAAGCAATAACCTGCTGTGACTCATAAAACCATAAATCTGTGGGAAATTCACTTAATCTGTCCGATTTGCCGTGACCAAGGAAGTCGATAAGTATTACCTTGAAGTTTTGGCTATATTTTTTTGAAACTTCTGCATACATAAGTGAAGACGCTGTATTTCCGTGAAGAAAAAGCAAAGGTGTTCCGCTGCCAATTTCGTCATAAAAAATATGTTTATTG
>CAMWRN010000180.1 GCA_947176675.1 uncultured Clostridia bacterium
CCCGAAAATTTCGGATATACACGTTTATATCGGATTGAAAGGAGGTGAAAATTATGAGCAGACCAACCACAAAGGACGAGCTGCTGAAAGCGGCGTCTGAAAATTATATTAAGCTGAACGAGCTTATTTCGTCACTTACGGATGAACAGCTTGATACTCCTTTTGACTTTTCGGGAGACGTGAAAAAGAAAGAAGCCCACTGGGGGCGGGACAAAAATCTTCGGGACGTTCTTATCCACCTTTACGAGTGGCATATGCTGCTCCTGAACTGGGTAGAGGCAAACGAAAACGGAGAAAGCAAGCCGTTTCTTCCCGAACCCTATAACTGGAAGACCTACGGCGAAATGAACGTGAAGCTTTGGGAAAAGCATCAAGGCACGTCCATCGAAGAAGCTAAGGCATTGGTGGAAAAATCCCACGCCGAAACAATGAAGCTTGCGGAAAAATTTTCAAACGAAGAACTTTTCACAAAAGGATATTTTAAATGGACAGGCGGAAACGCTCTGGGTTCTTACTTTGTTTCCGACACTTCGAGTCACTACGGCTGGGCAATAAAAAAGCTTAAAGCTCATATAAAAAATTGCAGCGGAAGGTGATATTTATGAATACGGAATTTTCGGAAAAGCTTCCCGCGCTGTGGAAGAAAATAGGTTCTCACGGGGTAATGGTTCTATCGACCTGCGATGAAAACAGGGTCACTTCCCGACCCATGAGCGTGGTGGTTATTGACGGTAAATTTTACTGCCAGACCGATGAAAATTATCTGAAATACAAACAGCTTATGGAGAATGAAAACGCCGCTTTAAGCGTGAAAAATTTTTCGGTAGAGGGTAAGTGCAAAAGTATCGGCAAGCCAATCGACAATGACTTTTTTATAAGGGCAATGAAAAAACATTTTTTGCCTGCGTACATGAACTACTCGAAGCTTGACGCGGAACGTGTCCTTGAATTTACTCCGACGCTTGTTTATTCCTGGAGCTACGAGCTTGCAAAGCCTTATATGGAATACTGGGACCTTGAAAATATGGCATACCGAAAGGAGTACAAATAATGAAAAAAGAACTTGGCATAGCAAGGTGCGGACTTGCCTGCTGCTTATGCTCCGAAAACGAAAGCTGCGCGGGCTGCCTTGCCGACGGCTGCACAGACAAGGATTGGTGCGAGGTAAGAAAATGCACGACCTCCAAAAGAATCTCCCACTGCTTTGAATGTGAAAATGCCGAGAACTGCGGCAAGGGTATTTTGTCAAAGAAGAAGCCGAAAGCCTTTACCGCTTTTGCAAAAAAGTACGGCGAGGAACGGCTGCTTGAATGTCTTGAACGCAATGAAAAGAACGGCATTGTATATCACAGGAGCGGTATTGTTGGAGATTATGATGATTTTGACAGCATCACGGAAATTTTTGATTTTATAGAAAACGGAAAGGAGACTGTAAAAAATGGAAAAGCTTGATTACAAAAAAGAATACAAAGACTTGTACCGGCCTGCCGAAAAGCCGTCCCTGATAGACGTCCCCGAAATGGTCTTTATTGCGGTGGACGGTGCGGGTGACCCAAACACCTGTCCCGCATATAAGGAGGCTATGGAAATGCTGTACGGGCTGTCCTTTGCCATAAAAATGTCCAAAATGGACGGCAGTCAGCCCGAGGGATATTTTGAGTATGTTGTGCCGCCCTTGGAGGGACTTTGGTTTGCTGACGGTATTTCCTTTGACGGACTGAACATTACTGACAAAAACAAATTCAAGTGGATTTCCATGATACGCCAGCCCGAATTTGTTACGGTGCAGGTCTTTGAAACGGCGCGGGAAAAGCTCGCAAAGAAAAAGCCCGCGCTTGATCTTAACAAGGCAAGGCTTATGAAGTATACCGAGGGACTGTGCGTGCAGATAATGCACAAGGGCGCGTATGACGACGAGCCGAGGAGCATTGAACTGATAAAGAAATTTGCCGCAGAAAACGGATATACCGAAGATTTTTCGGACAGCAGATATCACCACGAGATATATCTTTCCGATCCGAGAAAGTGCGCTCCCGAACGTCTTCGGACGGTTATCAGACACCCTGTGAAACGGGAGACTTAACCGTTAATGGATAATCCTGTCGGAAACGCTTACGCTGAGGGAACTGTCCACGAGATAGCTTTCAGCGTTTTCGTTATACCTTTCATAGAAATCGGGGCAGTCTCTTCGCACAAGCTTTTTTATACCGTAAATGTCGCAGGAATTATACCAAACTGCCGACGAGAACGCGCTTATGCAGGAATCCCGAATACTTTCCCGCACTGCTTGTTCGATAAGCGTTTCCTTTATTTCATCGGGATTTTCCGATATATATATCTTCAGCCTTACGTCTGCGGATACAGTGAGTACGCCCGCGGATTCCTCAGCTTTCAGACAGGTCTTTGCGCCTGTTATAAAGACCGTCGCCCTTTTGCCGTCCACCGTTACGGGGACGGTTATTTTGTCTCCGCTTTCAAATGAGTTCAGCAAAAGCTTTGCCCCCACTGCGTCCTCTTCGGGAAGATATCCCGCTGTACCGTTTTTTCGCGCAAATGTCAAACCGTCAAAGCTTACAGTTTCATTTTCCGCTCTTACTATCGGCAGAGCCGCCGCGCAGTCCAGTACGCCTGTATCGGCTGCAAGACTTGCTGCCGAGGTGTAGACCGTTTTTCCCTGAGCCGCAGTCATGGACATAATGGTCATAAGCTGCTCGGCGGAGTAAGAACCGTCCTTTAAAAGCGTTTCCGTAACGGCGGCAGGGTCGTCGGAATAAGCTACGGGACAGGAGGGAGAAACACTTCCGTCCAGAAACAATGCAAGCTCATCGGAGGGATTTTCAATTCCGCCGCCGATTATCAGCATTTTAATATGTCCCAGAAAAATTTTCTTTCCCGCGGCGATTTCCGCGTCCGCAAGTGCGGATTGGACTGTCGCGCCGCTTCCGCTTACGGAAACGCTGTTCGCCTTGCTTACATCCGGTTCGGGAGAACCGCTTTCCGACTTGTAGAGCTGTAAGCTCACCGTATAGATACCATCGCGGCATTCCAGTCCCATAAGCTGGACAAAAGCCCGTTCACCGACCTCTGTTCCTCCGAAGCAGCCTGTGAGAAAAACGGTCGTCAGGATGGCTGCGGCAAGGTACAGTTTGGGTTTTATTTTTTTCATGCTCTTGATTTTTCCCCCTCTCTTTTTCCTGAAGCAAGCAGAGCTGCAAGCGGTATTATTCCCGCCAAAAGAATTACTGTCCAGCCCGAGCACATAAGTCCGTAAAGCTTAGCAAAGGACATTTCCGTGACAGTGACCGCAAAAAGTATGCCGAACACAAGCACTGCCGACAGAGCAGTCCTGTACCGCATTTTCGGAAATACTTCCCCGAAAAGTTCTGCGGAGATGTGAAGGAAAAACGATACGTTCAGCACCGCCGTGACCGTCCATACGATAAGGTAAAGAGAGTCTCCACGCTGAATAAAACGTTCTCCGCCGAATGTTCCGAGGGCGAGGAACGGGTAATCCGTAAGAGCGGCGAAGTCTCCCAGCACTGCGGCGATAAGCAGCATTACCGTTTCGGCAAGCACAAGCTTTGAAGCTAAAAGTCCGTAGACGCCGCACCGTAAATTCCCATGTTTTTTTACATCGGAAACGGTTTGCTCCGAAGAACGGATCTGTTCTTTGGAACGGACCTGTTTCCTGGAGCGGACACGCCCCGCAAGGAAAGCTGCGGCGCATATCTCGCCGTTACGTGAAAGATCCTCAATGACCGCGCGGAAAAGTCCGTTTGACTCTATGGGGTCGAAGTACAGATTCGCGGCGTCGATCTCCCTTGCCGAAGAAAAGCTCATGGCTATAAGCGTTATGATAAATATCCAGAACAGCAGCACCGCGCTTCGTCCGAGAGCCTCAGTGCCGAGACAGGCGCAGTACACGCATATTATCAGTATAACGCCTATCCACAGCAGGCTGTCCGCATAAGGAAAAAAACGCGCGCTTAAAAAGCTCTGGAAATGCAGCAGACTGTTTACCGTGTAGAACAGGAAAAACAGCAGATACAGCGCGGCGGCTATTATACCGCACGCTTTATTTTTTTCAATAAGAACTCCTGTCGCACTTTTTTTCAATATTACTACGGGTATAAGCAGCACCGCTTGGACAGCTGTCGAAACAGCGGCGGCTGTCAGCCTCAGAGAGAGTCCCTCTTCGCCGCCTGCAAAGCCGGCGAACGGCACGAAGGTCATCAGGGTAAAGACCCTGCACATGAACAGCAGGAGCAGGAACTGTCCCCAGCCGATATAGTGTTTTGTTTGTTCCATAAAAAATCCGCCTTTCTTGCTGCTAATCCATTTCTACACCGTGAAGCCTTTCAACGCTTGCATGTCCCTTTGCCATTCTGGGAAAGCCTATTCTTGTCAGCACGTCGCGCATGGCTTTAGGTGTAAACGGCGACAGCGGAGACATCACAGGCGCGCCGTGGTTTTCCAGAGAGCAGATATTCACCAGCGCAGCCGCTGCTAAAAGCGATATTCCGTACAACCCGCTTATCCCTCCGGCGATGACGGCGATAAATCTTAGCATGGTTATCTGCTGGTTAAGGCTGGGTATCACAAAGGAAGCTGTTACCGAAATTGCGCAGGCAAGCAGCAACGGGTTGGAGATTATTCCCGCTGAGACCGCCGCGTCGCCGATAATAAGACCTCCCACTATCGAGACCGCTCCTCCAACGCTTTTCGGCAGGCGCACTCCCGCTTCGCGGATTATCTCGTAGAAAAGCAGCACGATAAACGCTTCTGCGGCAATGGGCAGAGGAGCGGTCTGTTCCGCGGAAGCAAGAGTCATCAGCAGCGTGTGATTGAAAAGTTCGGGGTGGAACGTTGCCACAGCCACATACACCGCAGGGAGAAATACTGCCAGAAAAAAGGAAAGATACCGTATCCACCGTATCAGAAAAGCATAGAACGGACGGAAGTTGTAGTCGTCAAGAGTCTGGAAATTCTCGATAAAAAGCGCGGGACACACAAGCGCAAAGGGCGTGCCCTCAATAAGGATACCTATGCGCCCCTCCAGAATTTTCGCGCAGAAAACATCCGGACGCTCGGTCACGGACACTCCCGAAAAAAGCGCGGGTCTGGGATTTTCCATAAACGGTTCAACATAGCCGCTGCCTAAAATGCTTTCGAGGGGAAGCGCTTCAAGCTTTTTCCGTATTTTTTTCACCAGCTTCATGGGAACGCGGTCGGTCATGTAGGCAATGATAACGTCCACCTTGCTGACGTCGGTGACGGGAAAAAGCTCGAACCGAAGCAGGGGGGATTTTATCCTCCTGCGCACAAGGGACATATTGGTACGCACCGTTTCCACAAAGCCCTCGTGGGAGCCTCGGATATTTCCCTCGGAAGATGGCTCGCTTATTCCGCGGGTCTCATAGCCCTGAACTCCGAATGCAAAGGCTTGGGAGCAGCCGTCTATGAGAAGCACCGCAAAGCCGCTCATCAGACGGTGTATAAC
>CAMWRN010000181.1 GCA_947176675.1 uncultured Clostridia bacterium
CTGGTATATTGTCAAGGGATTGCTTAAATATAGAAATCTCAAATATTTTTTTCTGCAAAAAATTTGAAAGGAGCATCGGTATTTATCCGATGATAAGTATATGAGTGTTCCAAAGGTTTGTGTGCTGATGAGTACATATAACGGTGAGAAATTTTTAAGGCAGCAGTTGGAAAGTGTTTTAAATCAACAGGGTGTTGTTGTTGAACTGCATATCAGAGATGACGGATCGCAGGATTCAACTGTTAATATATTAAATGAATTTTCATATGAACACAGTAATATCAGCTATTATAGCGGAGAAAAAAATTTGGGTCCGTGCGGATCTTTTTTTGAATTAATGTGTGCTGAGCATGATGCTGATTTTTATGCATTATCAGATCAAGATGACGTGTGGGATAAAGATAAATTATTATGTGCTGTTAATAAGTTGAAATTGTTACCGCAGGATAAGCCCGCATTATATCATTCAAATCTGAGAATTGTAGATAGTAATGAAAACTTTATAAGAATTTCGCATGCTCATCCTAAGGCTTTAGGCGCTGAATATTCCTATTTGGCAGAAAGTCTTGTGACAGGATGCACAGCAGTATATAACAAGGCTCTTGCAAAAATAATTGCAGACATTAAACCAAAGAAATTTTCAATGCACGATACATGGCTGTATATGGTCGCTTCCATTTTCGGAAATGTAATATATGATTTTGAGCCGCATATTAATTACAGGCAGCATGGCGCAAATGTTATTGGAGCAAGAAAAACGAGGTTTGGTCTTGAAAGTTTAAAGAGAGAATTCAAGAAGTATTTTAATTGGAATGATCAGCATAGTTTTTTTAATGCTCAAATTCTAAAGGATCAATTTGGAGATCTGTTAAATAAAGAGACAAATCAAAAGCTTGACGAACTTATTAATTATAAAAATAGTTTTGCTTCAACATTTAGATTAGCGGCTGATAAAGATTTTGATTCTGAAAATTTATATCGAAGGATACGTTTTAAGATTAAAGTATTACTAAGAAATATTTAGCGGCGCGTAAAGAATTACAGCGGCAATTATCTAAATAAATAATCATGCAGTCCAAAAGCGAAATACTGTTGATATGTATATTTAAAATTACATGGGGGAACGTATGAAAGGAATAATATTAGCTGGCGGCAAAGGTACACGCCTTTACCCCAATACAATAGCGGTATCCAAACAGTTGCTTCCGATATATGACAAGCCGCTTATATATTATCCGCTGTCGGTTTTAATGCTTGCGGACATTTGCGAGATCCTTATAATTTCCACACCGGAAGATACTCCGAATTACAAAAAGCTGTTTTCTGACGGTTCACAGCTCGGCTTAAAAATAGAATACGCTGTTCAGGATAAACCCCGCGGACTTGCCGACGCGTTTATTTTAGGGGCCGATTTTATAGGCGGCGACAGCGTTTGTCTGGCATTGGGGGACAACGTTTTTTACGGTCAGTCTTTTTCCAAAACATTGCAGAACGCACGTGAAAAGTCAGAAAAAGAAGGTGCGGTAATTTTCGGGTATCCCGTAAAAAATCCTCGCGAATTCGGCGTGGTAGAATTTGACGAAAATATGAAAGTGGTTTCCATTGAGGAAAAACCCGACAAACCGAAATCAAATTATGCTGTTCCGGGACTGTATTTTTACGATAATGATGTTGTTGAAATCGCCAAAAACATAAAACCGTCGGCACGCGGAGAAATTGAAATAACATCGATAAACAATTATTATTTGGAACAAAAGAAATTAACTGTTGAGCTTTTGGGACGCGGCATGTCATGGCTTGACACAGGTTCACCCAAGGGTATGCATAAAGCGGGAGATTTCGTAAAAACCGTTCAGGAAATGCAGGGTTTTTATATATCATGCATTGAAGAAATCGCATGGAGACGCGGATTTATTGACGGTGATCAATTAAAAAAATTAGGCGAGCAGCTGAAAATGACAGACTACGGAAAATATATTTTATCGCTTGCGGAGGAAAAACGATGACTATAATTGTTACAGGCGGCGCAGGGTTTATCGGTTCAAATTTTATTTTTCATATGCAGAAAAAGTATCCTGACTACCGAATCATCTGCTTGGATAAGCTTACATATGCGGGAAATCTGTCTACACTGAAATCGGTAATGGATAACACAAATTTTCGCTTTGTCAAGGCGGATATTTGCGACATAGAAACAGTTTGCAGATTGTTTGAGGAAGAAAGACCTGATATTGTTGTTAATTTTGCGGCGGAAAGTCATGTTGACCGATCAATTAAAGATCCGGATGTGTTTTTGAAAACAAATATTATGGGTACTGCTTCTCTTATGGACGCGTGCAGAAAGTATGGAATAACGCGGTATCATCAGGTTTCTACAGACGAAGTTTACGGTGATTTGCCGCTTGACAGACCGGATTTGTTTTTTACTGAGAAGACTCCGATCCGTACAAGCAGCCCCTATTCGGCGTCGAAGGCTTCGGCGGATCTGTTGGTCATAGCATATAACCGCACATATGGTCTGCCGGTAACAATTTCAAGATGTTCAAACAATTACGGTCCTTATCATTTCCCCGAAAAATTGATACCGCTTATGATAGCAAACGCGCTTAACGACAAGCCATTGCCCGTATACGGCAATGGAGAAAATATCCGCGATTGGCTTTATGTTGATGATCACTGCAAGGCGATTGATCTGATTATTCATAATGGAAAAGTCGGAGAGGTATACAATATCGGCGGACATAATGAAATGAAAAATATTGATATTGTGAAACTGATCTGCAAAGAACTGAACAAACCGGAAAGCCTTATCACCTATGTTGCAGACCGCAAGGGACATGATATGCGGTATGCTATTGATCCAACAAAAATTCACAATGAACTTGGTTGGCTTCCCGAAACAAAATTTTCAGACGGTATTAAAAAAACGATAAAATGGTATCTTGAAAACCGTGAATGGTGGGAAGAAATTATCAGCGGTGAATATCGAAATTATTATGAAAAAATGTATGGTGCAAAAGTATGAAAATAATTGTTACGGGAGCACACGGACAGCTTGGTTCGGATGTTTTGGCAGAGTTGAAAAAGCGCAGTCACAATGTGCTCGGAATCGATATTGACGAGCTTGATATTACCGATAAAAATGCAGTTGAAAAATTTATTTTAAATGAAGCTCCCGATGTGGTAATTCACTGTGCGGCATGGACCGCGGTAGACGCAGCAGAAACTCCTGAAAACCAAAACAAGGTTTATGCGGTGAATTATGAGGGTACGAAAAATATTGCTGAAATCTGCAAAATGATCGGCTGCAAAATGATATATATAAGCACTGATTATGTTTTTGACGGGAGTGGCAATACTCCTTGGAAAGCCGACTGCAAAAGCTTTAAACCGCTTGGTATTTACGGAGATTCAAAATTAAAGGGAGAACTTGCAGTATCGGAAAATCTAAAAAAATATTTTATTGTAAGAATTTCATGGGTATTTGGTTTGCACGGAAATAATTTTGTGAAAACCATGTTGAATATTAGGAAAAAATACAATTCGGTGCGGGTTGTGAACGACCAGATCGGCACACCGACATATACCCGCGATCTGGCGGTATTGCTTGCTGATATGACTGAAAGCGAAAAATACGGTTTTTACCATGCCTCAAACGAAGGCGGCTACATAAGCTGGTACGATTTTGCATGTGAGATTTTCAGGCAGACAGGGGACACTATCAAGGTTATTTCCGTTACAACGGAGGAATACGGATTGTCAAAAGCTGCACGTCCACAAAATAGCAGATTGGATAAAAGCAAGCTTTCCGAAAGTGGATTTAAACCTCTTCCCCATTGGAAAGACGCATTGAAAAGATACTTGGAGGAACTTAATAATGAGTCAGATCAAAGTTGAAAAATGTCCGATTGAAGGATTGTACGTAATCGAACCAACGGTTCACAGAGACAGCCGCGGATATTTTATGGAGACTTACAATAAGCGTGATTTTGAAGAATTCGGTTTGAATATGAATTTTGTTCAGGATAATCAAAGTATGTCATCGAAAGGCGTACTGCGCGGGTTACACTTTCAGAAAAATCATCCGCAGGGAAAGCTGGTTCGAGTAATAAAGGGAGAGGTTTTTGATGTGGCGGTGGATATACGTCATGGCAGTGATACCTTTGGAAAATGGTATGGCGTAAGGCTTTCTGAGGAAAATAAAAAACAATTTTATATTTCAGAGGGTTTTGCTCACGGTTTTTTGGTACTTAGCGATATTGCGGAATTTTGTTATAAATGTACTGATTTTTACTGTCCGGATGACGAGGACGGAATTGCTTGGAATGATCCTGATATTGGTATTGAATGGAACTTTGACGGTAAGATATTTCTTAGTGAAAAGGATAAAAAATGGAGTGGTTTAAAAATAAAATTTTAATTTCTCATTTAATAAGGTGAACAAATGAAGGTAACAATTTTAATGTCTACATATAACGGTGAAAAATATTTGTCTGAACAGCTTGAAAGTATTTTTGCACAGTCTTATCCGAATATTTCGATTTTGGTCAGAGATGACGAATCAAGTGATAAGACGCAGGAAATTTTAAGGAAATATGCGAATGAAGGTAAATTAAACTGGTATACCGGAAAAAATTTAGGGTGTGCAAAAAGCTTTTGGCATTTGCTTTGTAATTGTGAACAAGCTGATTATTACGCGTTTTGCGATCAGGACGATGTATGGGATAGCGATAAGATCAAAATTGCGGTCGAGATGCTGAATAAGGAAAATAAAGATATTCCGCTGCTTTATTGCGGTAAGGTTCGCGCAACAGATAAAGACCTTAATTTTAAATATGAATTTTTGGACGAAAATTTTCCGATAGATTACCCACATTCGCTTGTCAGGAATATTGCTCCGGGCTGCAGTTATGTTTTTAATGATAAGTTAAGAGAAATTCTCAAACAATATGACTGCAATAAATATGGAATCGATATTCATGACTGGATGGTTTACAGGATTGCAGCTTGTTTTGGAAAAGTTATTTTTGACGAGCAAACTCATATGTGCTATCGTCAGCATGAAAATAATGCTATCGGAGCAGTTCCGCAAGGATTTTTTGGAGGAATCACTTTACTCAAACGTTTTTTATTCGGAAAACTCAACAATACAAGATCATTAAATGCTCAAAGATTGGAAGAATGCTATAGTGGACAGATGAGTGAAAAAAATAGATACATTACTCATGTTGTGGCACATTATATGGATAGCTTTAAAAATAAATCAGTTTTTTTAAAATCTGTTGATTTTAAATTTAATGGATTTAGGTATTTGTATTTTAAATTTTTAATTTTAAGAAACAAGTTATAGTCTATTGTCCTAAATAATTTCAAGATTGAGATCAAGTGAAAATTTAGTGATAAGGATAAGCGATGGGATAACTTATATAATATAGCCTGCAAATAAAAATCAAGTCCTAAAAAGCATAGTTTACAAATAATTAACAA
>CAMWRN010000182.1 GCA_947176675.1 uncultured Clostridia bacterium
TCATTATATCATAAATTTTTTAAAAAAACACCTTTTCAAAAAGAAAATTTTGTAGTATAATAGTAGAAACGTTTGTTTTACAGTCAGGTGCAAAAAGGTGGTTTCGTAATGAGCGAAGAAAAGAACGATAAAAAAGTCAACCTCCACGAGGGACACCGCGCAAGAATGCGGGAACGCTTCAGAAAAGGCGGATTCAAGGACTTCAACGAACATCAGATAATTGAACTGCTGCTGTTTTACACCTGTCCGAGGATAGACACCAACGAGCTTGCTCATAAACTTGTGAATCGTTTCGGAAGTATCGCGGGAATTTTTGACGCAAGCTATGAAGACTTGACAGCGGTAAAAGGCATCTCCGAAAACACAGCTACACTGTTCAAGATAATTCCGGGATTTCTGCCGATCTACTACAATTCCCGTTCCGACGGAAAGGTCTATGACAACATAGACAAGCTAAAGGAGCTTTTTAAACCACACTTCGTCGGACTTAACCACGAAGAATTCAGACTCGCATGCTTTGACAACAATCTTCGGTGCGTATCGAACGTGCTTATTGCGGCAGGAAGTCCCGATTCATCGCCGTTTGAAATGCGCAAGATAACCGAAGAGATCTTCAAGGCAAATTCATCATCTGTCGCTATCGCTCACAATCATCCTAAAGGCGTGCCGTCTCCCTCGGAGGAAGATGTAGCTTCCACAAGATATATCAATACCACTCTGAAATCCCTCGGAATAAACCTGCTCGACCATATCATCGTCGGTGAACGTTCTGTAGTCTCCATGCGTGAAATGGCTTACATAAATGTTTTTGATTAGAAAGGCGTTACTATGGATAAGTTCAAACTTGTTTCTGAATATACCCCCGCAGGCGACCAGCCTGAAGCTGTGGACAAGCTTGTGGAGGGTCTTGACAAAGGCTTGAAGGAACAGACCCTGTTGGGTGTTACGGGTTCGGGAAAAACCTTTACCATGGCAAACGTCATCGCGAGGATAAACCGTCCCACGCTGGTGCTTGCCCACAATAAAATTCTTGCGGCGCAGCTCTGCTCGGAATTCCGCGAGTTCTTTCCCGAAAACGCTGTGGAATATTTTGTCAGCTACTATGACTACTACCAGCCCGAAGCCTATGTTCCCTCAACCGACAGCTACATTGAAAAGGACTCAGCGGTAAACGACGAGATAGACAAGCTCCGCCACTCGGCTACCTCAGCTCTTGCGGAACGGCGTGATGTTATCATCGTTGCTTCGGTATCATGCATCTACTCCCTCGGTTCGCCTATAGACTACCGCACAATGGTCATCTCGCTCAGACAGGGCATGGAGATGTCAAGGGAAGTCCTGCTTGCAAAGCTGGTGAGCATTCAGTACGAACGAAATGACATCAATTTTATAAGAAACAAGTTCCGCGTTCGGGGCGACGTGGTGGAAATATTCCCTGCGGGATCGACGGAAAACGCAGTGCGCGTTGAATTTTTCGGGGACGAGATCGAGCGTATCACCGAATTCAAGGCTCTTACAGGAGAGGTTCTGGCGACACTGTCCCATGCGGCGATATACCCGGCTTCGCACTATGTTATATCCCGCGATAAAATGCAGGACGCTATTGCCGAAATAGAACATGAGCTTGACGAGCGCATTAAATATTTCAAGGACAACGAAATGCTGATAGAAGCGCAGCGTATTGCTCAGCGCACCAATTACGATATTGAAATGCTTCAGGAAATAGGTTTCTGCAAGGGTATCGAAAACTACTCGCGTATACTTGCGGGACGTGAGCCGGGAAGTATTCCGTACACGCTTTTAGACCATTTTCCCGATGATTTCCTGCTGATAGTGGACGAGAGCCATGTTTCCCTGCCCCAAGTGCGGGCTATGAGCGCAGGCGACCGCGGCAGAAAGAAAACTCTTATCGACTACGGCTTCCGTCTGCCGTCGGCGTACGACAACCGTCCGCTGAACTTCGACGAGTTCTATTACAAGCTTAATCAGGTCATTTTCGTTTCGGCTACTCCGGGTCCTTTCGAGAGAGAGAAATCCGCAAAAATCGTAGAACAGGTGATCCGTCCAACAGGACTTGTCGACCCCGAAATAATCGTCAAGCCTGTTGAGGGTCAGATAGATGACCTGCTCCTTGAAATAAACGAACGGACACGTAAAAATGAGCGTGTACTTGTTACAACACTGACGAAAAAAATGGCAGAGGATCTGACCGCGTACCTTGAAAAAATGGAAGTAAAGGTGCGGTATCTGCACTATGATATCGACACTATCGAGCGTATGGAAATTATCCGTGATCTTCGTCTTGGTGAGTTTGACGTGCTGGTTGGAATAAACCTGCTCCGCGAGGGACTGGATATTCCCGAGGTATCGCTGGTAGCTATTCTCGACGCGGATAAGGAAGGTTTCCTTCGTTCGGAAAGCTCCCTTATCCAGACCATAGGACGTGCCGCGAGAAACGCTCACGGACAGGTCATCATGTATGCTGATTCAGTGACAAAATCCATGGAAAACGCTATCATGGAAACCGAGCGCCGCCGCAAGCTGCAAATGGATTTCAACGAAGCGCACGGGATCATTCCTCAGACTATCATCAAGGACGTCCGCGATGTTATTGAGATATCCACAAGAGCGGAAACAGACAAGAAAACAGATGGTGCAAAGAAAAAACGCATGACTCCCGAAGAGAGAGAAGCTATGATAAAGAAGCTTACGGAGGAAATGAAGAACGCTGCCAAGATACTGGAATTTGAACACGCAGCGTATCTGCGTGACAAGATAAACGAACTGAAAGAAGCCGGTAAACCTCCGAGAGCTTTGCCTAAAAAGAGAGGCAAGTAAGCCTTGCAGGAAAGCTGCATACGTCCTGCAAACAGAAAGGAACAAAACTGTGAACTATTCAATAAGGAAACTCAAAGACACGGAATATCAGCTGCTCAACGATTTCCTGTACGAAGCAATCTTTATACCGCCGGGTGTTGAGCCGCCTCCGAGGTCGATACTAAATAATGACGAACTGCAAGTCTATGTCAAGGATTTCGGGAAAAAGTCCGATGACAGGTGTCTTGCGGCGGAAACTGACGGAAAAATAGTCGGTGCGGTATGGGTGCGCATAATGGAGGATTACGGTCATATTGATGACGATACACCGTCCTTTGCCATATCATTGTACAAGGAATACAGAGGACATGGCATCGGTACGGCTCTTATGGAAAAAATGCTTGAGCTGCTCAAGGAAAGCGGGTATAGAAAGGCTTCTCTTGCGGTTCAAAAGAAAAATTATGCAGTGAAAATGTACAAAAAAGTCGGATTTGAGATATTTGACGAAAATGATGAAGAGTATATAATGGTTTGTGATTTACTGCGGTAATTTACTGCTTAAAATCCAACAGGTAAAGAGGAGAAAATTATGGCTATCGATAAAATTGTAATCAAAGGCGCGCGTGAGCATAATCTGAAAAACGTAAACCTTGAAATACCGCGTGACAAGCTTGTGGTCATGACGGGTCTGTCCGGCTCCGGAAAATCATCTCTTGCGTTCGACACCATTTATGCAGACGGTCAGAGACGCTACATGGAAAGTCTTTCCTCCTACGCGAGAATGTTTCTCGGACAGATGGAAAAGCCCGATGTGGACAGCATTGAGGGACTTTCCCCCGCCATTTCCATCGACCAGAAAACCACGTCCAAAAACCCACGCTCAACAGTGGGTACGGTCACTGAAATTTACGATTACCTCCGTCTTTTGTACGCGAGAATAGGCATACCCCACTGCCCCGTCTGCGGACGCGAGATCAAACAGCAGACTGTGGATCAGATCGTGGACAGGATAATGGAGCTTCCATCGGGAACAAAAATTCAGCTT
Organism: uncultured Clostridia bacterium; assembly: GCA_947176675.1. Taxonomy (GTDB): domain Bacteria; phylum Bacillota; class Clostridia; order Oscillospirales; family Ruminococcaceae; genus RGIG8773. The sequence goes on from CAMWRN010000182.1 coordinate 3,863, forward strand.
CTTGCACCCGTTATACGCGGAAGAAAGGGCGAACACGTCAAGGAGATAGAACGTGCGCGCAAAGCAGGATACGTCCGTATCCGCGCGGACGGCATCATCTACGATCTTTCCGAGGAAATAAAGCTTGAAAAAAATAAAAAGCACAGCATTGAAATAGTCATCGACCGCCTTGTTATCAAGGAGGGCATCGAAAACCGTCTTGCGGACAGCGTTGAGACCGTTGCGTCCATTTCGGGAGGACTTGTTATCGCCGATGTTATAGACGGTGAGGAAATGCTTTTCTCACAGAATTACGCTTGTCCCGAACACGGCGTCTCAATTGACGAGCTTGCACCGAGAATGTTTTCGTTCAACAATCCGTTCGGTGCCTGCCCAAAATGTACCGGATTGGGAATGTTCCGCAAGATCGACCCCGATTTGATAATTCCCAACAGAGACCTTTCCATACGGCAAGGCGCGGTAAAGGCCATGGGCTGGGCGACCACTGACGACAGCTCCATTGCAATGATGTACTTCAAGGGCATCGCTCAATACTACGGCGTTTCCCTTGACACACCGGTAAAGGATCTCCCCAAGGAAGTAGTAGATGCAATCATGTACGGAACTGACGGCGTGAAGCTGAAGCTGCACCGTTCCACCGAATACGGCGGAGGCGTTTACTATCAGCCGTTTGAAGGAATCATTCCCAATATGGAAAGACGTTACCGCGACACCAATTCCGAGTTCAGTAAAAACGAGATCGAAGATTGTATGTCAGAAACGCTCTGTCCCGAATGTAACGGTCAAAGGCTGAAAAAGGAAAGCCTTGCGGTCACCGTAGGCGGAAAAAACATCTCGGAGCTTTGTACGCTTTCGGTGTCGAACTGCCTGAGCTTCATAAACAGTCTGGAGCTTTCAAAGCGGGAAAAAATGATAAGCGGTCAAATCGTCAAGGAAATAAAGTCCCGTCTGGGATTCCTCCAGAGCGTGGGGCTTGAATACCTTACCCTTTCGCGGTCAGCGGGAACTTTAAGCGGCGGCGAGAGCCAGCGTATACGTCTTGCGACCCAAATAGGCTCGTCACTTATGGGTGTGCTGTACATTCTGGACGAACCGTCTATCGGTCTGCACCAGCGCGACAACAACAAGCTTATCGCCACTCTGAAACGTCTCCGAGATCTGGGCAATACGCTTATCGTTGTGGAGCATGATGAAGACACTATGTTTGCCGCAGACTATATTGTGGACATCGGTCCTTACGCGGGTGTGAACGGCGGCGAGGTGATCTGTTCGGGAACAGTTGATGATATAATGTCCTGCAAAAAATCCATTACGGGACAGTACCTGAGCGGGAAACGGTTTATCCCTATTCCCTCAGAACGCCGCACCGGAAACGGTCTTACCCTTGACGTTATCGGAGCTTCCGAACACAATCTGAAAAATATCGACATATCCATACCGCTGGGAACCTTTACCTGTGTTACGGGAGTTTCGGGCAGCGGAAAATCCTCCCTTGTCAATGAGATAATCTACAAAAATCTTGCGGGAAAGCTTAATCGTGCAAAGATACGTCCCGGAAAATTTGAGCGCATGGACGGTCTTGAAAATCTGGATAAGGTCATCGCCATAGACC
>CAMWRN010000183.1 GCA_947176675.1 uncultured Clostridia bacterium
AAAATATCTACCTTTCCGTCAGTGTCCTCCCAGATCTCAACTCCGGTTGTTTTTTCGTGAACGGCAGGGTTTGCGGGATTTGTAAACTGAGACGGGATAAAGCTGTTCGGGATTTCCTTTGCAAGCTCATTGGCTTTTGCGATAGCGCCTTTCATTCCCTGAGAGCCTTCGGTCAGAACAAGCTCCGCGCCGTAGGCTTTCATAAGATTGCGGCGTTCAACGCTCATTGTTTCGGGCATTGCAATGATAAGACGGTATCCTCTTGCAGCAGCTACGGAAGCAAGACCTATGCCCGTGTTTCCGCTGGTAGGCTCGATGATAACGCTTCCTTTTTTAAGCAAACCCTTTTCCTCTGCGTCGTCGATCATTGCTTTAGCGATCCTGTCCTTTACCGAACCTGCGGGATTAAAATATTCAAGCTTGGCAAGAACGGTGGCTTCAAGACCGTTTGCTTTCTCGGTATTTTCAAGCTCCAGAAGCGGAGTGTGACCGATAAGGTCGGTAATTTTCTTTTTGATATTCATATATAACTCTCCTTTGTAAAAAGTTTAGCATATTAATCCTATGTATTTAATATGCTTTTATTATAGCAAATATGCGAAAATTTGTCAAGAGCTTTCGACGGTTTTAATATAATTCACAATTACATAGTGCTATAACGAGTATAATTTGTTTCTAATGACCAGCTTCGCAAAAAAGTTTTGCCCACCTTTAAAAAGGCGGGCAAAATTTTTTCATATCGGATTAGCCGTCGGAGATGTTCATTTCGTTAGCTTGATTATTTTTCTTTTCCCTCAAGAAAATAAGACGCTTCCATATCTGCGGTGCTCAACGCAAATGCCAGCGGGAACATCTCAAAAGACCTGCCAACCTGATTCGGATCGTCTTCGGTGGAAAATCCCATATGATACCGTATGGCAAACGCTTCTTCACGTGAAAGCCGCATAAACCCCGTGATTATGTAAACCGATTTCTCTCCGTGTCCGTATGGGAGCTTGTCGTCTATGGTATAGTAAGGGACTTTCTCCCAAACGCCTTGATCGTTCTTGGCGTTGCGATAGTCCACCTTATAGAAGTTCACCTTGCAGATATCATGCAGTAGTGCTGAAACAGCTATGGTTTCCTCGGAATAATTCATTCCGTAGACTGTTTTCGCCCTCTCTCGGCTCAGATAATCTTTAAGGCAGTGGTAAACGTTAAGGCTGTGTTCCAAAAGTCCGCCTTCATATGCGCCGTGAAAGCGTGTGCTTGCGGGAGCAGTGAAAAAATCGCTCTTGTCCGACAGCAGGTACTCCAGCAGTTTATCCGCACCCTCTCTTGTTATGCAGGACTTATAGATGTCCAGAAATTCCTCTTTGAGATTATGATCCATGGTTTATCCTTTCCGAGTTATATTACTGCAAATCATAGCAGCTCTTGATCTTAAGTTTTTCTTCCAGTTCATTGGGCGTTATGCCCTCCGGGAAGAACCGTCTGTTGGCAAGTATTGAATACGCTTTTCCGTGCAGGTCGAACCAGTTGTCCCCGAAAGTGCAGTCGAACTCGTCAAAGTCCAGATAAACGCCCTTTGCAAAGTTACTGCTGCTCAGTTCAAAGCGGAACTTGTCGCCGATCTTGTCCGCGTGTACGGTTATTTCGGGATCGAGGAATTCAAACCTCTTCGGCTGAACAAGCATAAGCGTTCCGTCGGAGATGACCGCATTGTCGTGCAGCAAAGCATACTCTATATAATGCGTCCTCAGCATATCCTTTTCAAGCTTGGTCTTTGTCGGTGTAAGGATCTCAACGTTCTTTGACGTCAGCGGAGAAATATTCACGTCCACAGAGCCTTGCGCGATCACCGTTGTGTCGTTCCGTCTTACGCGCCAGCGGACTGTTCCCGCAAATGGTTCGAGCTTTTCGTTGGAAATATTTATAAAAAGATTATCCTTGTCGCTGTCGTCTATTGAGCACAACACAGGTGCGTAGAATTTTTTCGCCGCATAGTGCAGGGATTTCCACCTGCCGAAATAGTCTATAGACGACCAGGATATAACGGGATTGCTGTCGTTAACCTGCCAGTAAAGCGAACCCATGCAGCGTCCGCGGTTCCGGCGCATATGCTCTGCACTTTGGCGGATTGCTTCCGCCTGAACCAGCTGAGTTGCATATACAAGGTTCTCGAAATTATAGGGATATCTTACCATCTGAGCAAGATAGTACAGCAGCTTTTCGTTTCCCGCTTCGCATTTTTGGTGAGCCTCCATAACTCCCGAGCAGATGTTGAAGTCCTCTTCGTCCGCGAAAGTGCGCACCGTTTTCATGCAGGGAATGGATTCAAAGCCGTACTCCGAGCAGAAGCGGAACTGATGCTTTTTGAAATCGTCAAATGGTTTGCAGCCATGCCATACCGCCCAGTAGTGGGAGTCGCCTCTGTTTTCCGCACTTGACTCATCGAAGCCGCCTCCCGAAGAGGGAGACGATGGCCAGTAAGGAGTCCGTGGGTCATAATGCTTCAGAACGCTGGGGATAAGCTTTTCAAATATTCTGATGTATCCCTGCTTCTGCTCCTCTGTAACCGGAATTCCCCAGTACTGTATTGCCGATTCTATCTCGTTGTTTCCGCACCACATACCAAGCGACGGGTGATTGCGGAGACGTATGATATTGTCAATAAATTCCTGCTTGATATTTGCGCAGAAATTCGCGTCGGCATTGTAGACAGCGCAGGCGAAAGCAAAGTCCTGCCATACCAGCAGACCCAGTCGGTCGCAGGTATCGTAGAAATTATCATCGGGATAGAAGCCGCCTCCCCATACGCGTATCATGTTGAAGTTTGCCGCCGCGCAGCTTTTAAGCAGATCTCTTGTGCGCTCTGCGGAACGTCTCGGCAGTATCTGATCCTCTGGGATATAGTTTGCACCCATGGCAAAAATTTTGATGCCGTTTACGCGGAAGCAGAATTCCTCTCCGCCTTCCTTATCATTATCGCGGCAAAGCTCCACTGTTCGCAGACCAATGTTGAATTCCTTTATATCCACAGGTTCTTCGCCTTTGAAAAGCATGACCTTTGCCATGTAGAGATCCTGCTTTCCGTAGCCCCTTACGTTCCATAGCATAGGGGATGTTACGGTGCATTCGAGAACGGCAGTTCTGCTGTTTACCATGTCGGAAATAACGGTATCACTGCCGTCGGGAGAGGTCAGACCGATGCCTATGCGAAGATCATCGGAGGATATGTCGGCGATCCGTGTATCGAATATCAGTTTCACTTCGTTAGCTGAATGTTCCTGTTTTACATAAACGCTTTCTATTCTTCCTCCTGTCACACCCACAAGCTCCACGCTTCTCCAGATACCCAGATCGGGAAGCTGAGGACCCCAGTCCCAGCCGAACATATAGTGAGCCTTACGTATCAGCGGAAAGCCCTCGACCGTTGAATTTACGCCCCATGCGGGATTCTGTTTATAAGCGGTTCGTATATATTCCAAAGGAGAAAAAATTTTTACATTGATGTCATTTCTGCCTTCTTTAAGCAGACCGGTAACATCGTACTCGTACACGCGGTGCATATTTTCGGCTTTTCCGATAACCGAACCGTTCAGCGATATCTCCGCGAGAGTGTCGATACCGTTGAAGCGCAGGTATATTTTTTCACAGGCGAGGATATCCTGCGAAGGTGCAAATGTGTGCTCAAAAATGTAGTTTCCGTCAGAAAGTTCAAATGCTGCGTATTGATTTTCCCCGAAATAAGGGTCGGGAATTTTTCTTGCGCGGATAAGACAGTCATAAACCGAGCAAGGGATATTAGTGCGTATTCCTTCTGCCGAACCGCTTTGGAGTATCCAGTTTTCATTAAGCTGCTGTATCATAAAAGAGACTCCTTTCTCAAAGCTGCGCAAACATTTTGCGCAATAATGCCTTAATAATATTTTAATAATAAGTATAACTCTTTTTGAAAGATTTGTCAACTGTGAACGGCTTTGAAATGCGGAAAATGATTTTCGTGTAAAATTTCGTAATGCGCGGTTGACATACGACGGCAATAATGGTAAAATGATTATATATAATACGATGAACTTTGGGGTAAATAAATCCGATAAAGGAAGTCATAAAATGTTATCTGCGATCGCTGAAAATAAATTCAGTTTTGAGGAGGCTTTCGAGACCGTCAAGGGTCAGAATATTGAACAGATCATGCGCGAATTTGCGGAAAGAATGCAGATATACCGCGCGGGTATCAAGGAGATACGTACTAAGCTGGAAATACTTGACGAAGAGTTCCAGACAAAATTTTCCTATAATCCGATACACCACATCGAATCGAGGCTCAAATCTCCGCAGAGTATTGTCAAAAAGGTCAAGGCAAAAGGATTGCCCGTAACGGTGGAATCCATGTCCGCAAACATTACCGATGTGGCGGGGATACGGGTAATATGCAATTACATTGACGACATCTACCGTGTTGCCGAGCTGCTTACGGAACAGAACGATATCACTCTCGTAAGAGTCAGGGACTACATAAAAAATCCAAAACCATCGGGTTATAAGAGTCTGCACCTTATTGTGGAAGTGCCTATTTTTCTTTCTACGGGGCCTATCCCGATACCGGTGGAGATACAGATACGCACTATTGCCATGGATTTCTGGGCGAGTCTGGAGCATAAGCTGAAATATAAGACCGACAACGATGTTTCTCCCGACCTGCGGAAAAGGCTCAGCGTCTGCGCCGAAAAGATATTTGCACTTGACAAGGAGATGCAGGATATCCACACAACCATTCAGTTAAGGAACGATGAGGAGCAGTGAGGCAGTGAGCGGGCGGATAATTGCCGATACTCCCGTCGGATATCTGGAGATAATATCCGACGGTACAGCTCTGACGGGCGTACATTCGGTAAGAAGCATTGAGGGAGAAATTTTGAAAGACGAAATTACAGCCGAGACTGAACGTCAGCTTATGGAGTACTTCGATAAAAAGCGTAGGCGATTTGAGCTTCCGCTTCGTCTAAACGGAACTGATTTTCAGCTTCGGGTTTGGAGAACGCTGACGGAAATACCTTACGGCGAGACACGTTCATACAAGGAAACGGCTGCGGCGGCGGGTAATCTGAAAGCCTGTAGTGCGGTGGGAAACGCTGTGGGGAAAAATCCCTTTTTAATAGTACTTCCTTGTCACAGAGTCATCGCTTCAGATGGAACAATTGGCGGCTTCAGCGCAGACATTAATATAAAAAAATATTTACTTGAATTTGAAAAAAACTGACCGAAAGGAGGAAATA
>CAMWRN010000184.1 GCA_947176675.1 uncultured Clostridia bacterium
TCCCTTATAGCCTTTTTAGCCTTGTTTACAATGGACTTGTCGTTCTCATAGGTAATCACCGAGGTGGCGTGTCCGATGTCAACCCACTTGATCTCGGCGATCTCGTCCTCCTGCGGGACGAAGTCGTAATTTTTTGCCTTTGCGATAAAGTACACCACTATCTTCTGGGCGTCCTTGCGGGGGAAATACTGGACTGTTTCGCGGAATGTTGGGTCGATAATAACGTCAACGCCCGTTTCTTCAAGAATTTCCCGTTTTGCGGTCTCGGTCTCCGTTTCGCCGTCCTCTACGTGTCCCTTTGGAAAAGACCAGTGTCCGCTGTTGATATGCTTGATAAGCAGTATCTCGATGTTGCCATGATGTTTGCGATAGACTATTGCCCCGCAGGATTTTTCATGGGTCATATGTACTTCCTTTCCGAAGCTGCCCGAAAGGTCAAAATTATTCCCGCCGGCGGACAGCTCTGTGATAATATAAGTTAGTATAATTATAACATAAAATATCGCGTTTGTCTCGCATTTTTTGAAAAAAATATAAAAAAATTGTTGGCAATAAATATTTTTTACGATACAAAAACGGCAGAAGCGCCTTATCGGATACTTCTGCCGTTTGGTTTATTAGAAAGCTGAAGCTGAAACAGTAGTTGTTACCGAGGTTTCATCGGTTTTCATTTCGCTCAGCTTGTCTGTGATTACCTTTTTAAAGCGGTCTATAAGCTCGATAATCGGGTAGTCCACATCAAAGTAGGTGTGTGTCCAGAAGCCCTCCGAGAAGTCGTAGGTAAGCTCTCCGCCGTTCAGAGCGGTGTAATCCGATTCGTCGAAATATTCTTCGCCGTTGATGAAGAGCTTTTCGTCCTCCCAGTGTACGTCATAATTCAGAGCGTCGTCCCTGTTTTCCTTGTTCGCCTGCTTTACAAGCCGTTTGATCGTAGTCTTAAGCGTTATGAATTTCAGGTCTTTGTCAAGCTTGTTCGGTTCAATGTAGACAGCTACTTTTCCGGAGGACTTGTTCTTAACGTCCAGTACATAGCAGCGGAAATTTTCGGATGGCGAGACTATCCCTCCCGGAGGAGTGAGAAGCGTGTCCACCGTAGTCACCGTGAAAACATTCATTATAAGGAAAAATGCAATGCTTCCCAAAATGTACATCAGCAGGAAGATTGTGCCGAAAACTGTTTTTACCGTATCGTTCATTTTGCAGCAGAAAAAGCCGAAAAGTGTTACCATAGCCGCGGGAATAAGCAGAGGCCAGTTTCCCCAGTCAAGAAGCAGGGTGGGAAAAAACATGACCATATTTATCATGCTTATAAGGCTGGTTATAAAGGAACGCCTTGTGTAGAAAAACAGCAGTCCCGCAACAAGTGAAAACGCCGAGTATATGACAGCGAACATTGTCTTGTCCGTGTAGACTATGTCGTAAAAAAACACGGCGTAGGCAAAATATATAAGGCAGACAGTATACGCCGAGCAAAGAATGCTTACTGCCACTATAAACCATTTATTGGTGACTATCTTTTTTATTTTTTCCATTACAGTGAATTGCTCCCATCGGGGGCAGTCTCCTTTCGCATATGTTCGGTACTTTCCATTCGGAGTTTAGTTTATCTATTATACAGAATACCCCAAAACAAGAAAAAAATCAAGAACATTTTGGTTACACTTATGACATACATATTACAATTGCAGTACATAGAGTACATATACAGAAAAATACCCCCGACGGTAGCCGCAGGAATACGGATCGTCCTTCGGGGGAATTATTGCAGCGTATCAAAATATCACAGTATCAGGAGAAACGCTTGATCGCAGAGGATACAATGATCCCGATACCACCGACAATAACAAGGATAAGTACCACCAATATGATCGTAAGGACGATATTTGTCCCTGACGAAACTGTTTCGGCAGATGTGATCTCTTTGGCGTAATAGTCGCCCCTGTTAGCAATAAGATTTCCGTTCGGATCGGTAACGGAAAAGTCGTCGATGTAAACTATATCGCCTTTATGAAGCAAATATGTGGGGATAGTAAATCCAACTCTGTTATTGGTTGCGTTTTGAGGTATCTCCAGCGTGACTGTAGTCCAGTCGCTTGTGCTGAGGGATTCGGGAGCTGAAGTAAGCCAGACCATTCCGTCGGAGAAGAGTGAAAGGTCATCGTAAAACCCTTCAGCGCCGTCGCAAAGCAGTACGCTCATTTCTATGGTGCAGCCCTGAAAGCTGTCCAATCCAAGTGTGGAAGCGTCGATATACATTCCTCCGAATTGGTTTTCCGTGTCATCTTCAACGTTTATGGAAACAACCAGTGAGCCGTTTCCGTTTTTGGCCGCTCTGGTCGTCTGAACAGCCCGAAATCCTGTTTCCTCTATGGAGCCGTAGGTCTGCCATTCGGTCATCACCGCGTTGGTATCAAAGCAGTATGCAGCTTCGCCGTCGTTCAGCGCTGAAACAGAGAAACCCGCTCCGGCCGTTATGACAGCGGAAGCGAAAACCGCCGATATAATTTTCTTTAATTTCATTATGCGTTCAATCCTTTCGGTTTATGCTGAGATCAGCGCGCCGCACCCAAAGACACTACCGAATACAGACGCGAAGTTAGCGAAGTTAGTAAAGCCGGCAAAATCAGCAGGGTATAGAAAAGGTACATAAAAAAGTTACATTAAATATTTTAGTATAGAAAACAAATTTTGTCAATATATTTTATGTTAATTGTCATAGTTTTTTTACCGCGAATTTTTGTTCATAATTTGTGAACGGGGCTGATTACGTGTTTTTTGCAGGGAACAGCCGCGCCGTTCCCTGCAAAAAAGCTTGCATGGTATATCGGTTGGTTTATTCGTTGCTGAGGATTACCTCGCTGACAAGATTTCCGGGGAGCTGCTCGTATCTCAGATGTTCGAGAGTAAAGCTGCCGTGTCCGCGGGTTATCTGTCTTAGCTGAGTTGTAAAGCTTTGCATTTCTCTTGTGGGGACTTCCGCTTCAATAACTGTCATGCCCTTTTTAGATGCAGGGTTCATGCCGATAACTCTTCCGCGGCGTTTGTTAAGGTCGCCCATAATATCGCCCGTATTATCATCAGGGGCGGTAACGGTAAGCTTTCCGATAGGCTCGAGAATAGTGGGATCAGCCTGCTTCAGTCCCTCCTTAAAGGCAAGTGAAGCCGCAGTCTTGAACGCCATTTCGGAGCTGTCTACGGGGTGGTAGGAACCGTCCACAAGAACAGCTTTGAGACCCGTTACGGGGCAGCCTGCTAAAACGCCTTTTTTCATGCTTTCCTGCAAACCCTTTTCAACAGCGGGGAAGAAGTTCTTGGGAACTGCTCCGCCGAATACCTTTTCCTCGAAAACAAGCTCGTCTGAGAGACAAGGCTCGAATTCGATCCATACGTGACCGTACTGACCGTGACCTCCGCTCTGTTTCTTGTGCTTGCCCTCTACCTTTACCTTTTTGCGGATAGTTTCTCTGTAGGCTATCTTAGGTTCCTTCAGCACAATGTCTGCGCCGAATTTTGCTTTCAGCTTGGCGGCTGCAACGTCAAGGTGCTGTTCGCCAAGACCGCTGAGTATCTGTTCCTTTGTAAATGGATCAAGACCGTACAGGAGGGTTTTGTCCTCCTCGGCAAGGCGCTGAATACCCGCGCTGATCTTGCTTTCGTCTCCCTGAGCCTTTGCAAATACTGCCATGCGGTAGCAGGGCTTGGGGAAATCTATTGCGGGCATTGAAATTTTTCTGTCCGCCGCGCAGAGCGTATCTGATGTACCTGCGCCGATCTTAACGGCAACGGCGATATCGCCCGCGGATGCCTCGGAGATCTCGGTCTGTTTTTTGCCGCAGAGGCTGTAGAGCTTACCTATCTTTTCGGAAGAACCGGTCGTTGTGTTTATATATTCGGTGTTGGCTTTAAGTGTGCCGCTTACAACCTTTATAAAGGACATTTTTCCGACAAACGGGTCTGCAACGGTTTTGAACACAAATGCCGACATTGGAGCGTTTTCGTCGTAAGCGATCTCAACAGGCTCTCCGTCTGCGTCCTCGGCAAGGATAGGCTTGTTGTCGCGGGGAGAGGGGAGCAGCAGCTCGATCTCCTTGAGAAGCATATCTATTCCCGCTGTCGTTGAGGAAGAACAGCATACAACAGGTGTGATGATACCTTCATTCATGCCCTTATGGATACCGTGTACAAGCTCTTTCTGGGTGAAAGGCTCGCCCTCGAAGAATTTCTCCATAAGGTCGTCATCGGTCTCGGCAACGGCTTCGGAGAACGCCGCAACAAGACCGTCCATGCGGTACTCCATCTTTTCGGAGATATCCGCTGTAGGCATTTCAGTCTCGACAGCATTTCCCTTTGCGTCGTAAGTATAGGCTTTCATCTCGATAAGATTTACAAAGGAAACCACCTTTCTGTCCTTGATAACGGGAACAACAACGGGGCAGACAGTAGGACCGAACTTGGTTTTAAGGTCGGTGAGAACGTTATAGAAGTTAGCGTCCGCGTCATCTACCTTGGTGACAACGAACATTTTGGGTCTGCCCAGTTCGCAGGCAAGATCGTAAGCCTTTTCTGTGCCTACCTTTACGCCGGACTTAGCCGAAACTGTTATCATTACAGTACCGGAAGCGGTAATACCCTCGTGCATACCTCCGGCAAAGTCGAACAGACCGGGAGTATCCAGAAGATTGACCTTTATATCGTTATAGGCAAAAGAAGCAAGGGAAGTGCCGAGAGAAGCTTTACGCTTGATCTCCTCGGGGTCATAGTCGCAGACGGTTGTGCCGTCGTCGGTTTTTCCGAGTCTGTCGGAGGCTCCCGCTCTGAACAAAAGGGCTTCAGCGAGGGAGGTTTTGCCCGAGCCGGCATGACCGGCGATGGCGACGTTCCTGATTGCATCGGTTCCGTAGTGTTTCATGGGTATACAACTCCTGTTCTTATCTGAGTATTTGCAGCAAAGGTTATTGTTACAAATAAACAAAAATTTATTTTTTTATACCATATATTATAGCCTCTTTGCTTATAAAATGCAATGGGTTAGCAACGTTTTCCACAAAATAGAGTACAAAACGTTAAATTCTTTGTAAATTTTGCACAATAATGTTTGCGGAGAAATACGCCGTTATATTTTACAAAGCGCAATATATTTGATGTATTTTTCTTTGCTTTGTCTTGATT
>CAMWRN010000185.1 GCA_947176675.1 uncultured Clostridia bacterium
CAATGAGATTTCCTATTCCGCCGGACATAATCATAACAGCACTTATAAGAAAAAACAGATGTTTATTTTTGTACTTTACAACTAAAATAAACAGTGCAATAAGCATAACAAGTGTAAATCCTACAAGGAACCATCTTGCTCCGCTGAAACTGCTGAATGCCGCTCCCGTGTTTTCGGTATATTTAAGACCAAGTATCTCAAAGTCCCCAAAGTGTATAAAGTCCATAACATTTACAGGTTTAAGAACCTCAACCGCCCAATGCTTTATAGCCTGATCGACGGCAATTAAAATTATTCCAAAAATAATCAGTACAACAACCATTTTAAATCCTAACCAATCTAAGCCAAGGATAGCCCTTGGCTTAGATACTAAAAGTTTACTTTACTTCTTCAGCGCAGCGTGCACAAAGCGTAGGGTGATCTGCATTGCTGCCCACATATTCAGAATAAGACCAGCACCTCTCGCACTTCTTTCCGGCAGCTCTTTCAACATCATAAGATACGCCTTCAAAGTTATCACTATTGAACTCACCGTTTCCACCCTTACAAATCTCAACAGCAGACACAATAAATACCTTCTCAAGTATATCATTTAATGAACTGAACTTACTGTAGTTGTCGCTGTCCGCATGAATAATAATCTTCGCTTCGAGCGGAGCACCGATAAACTTGTTCTGACGCTTAAATTCCAAAGCCTTTGTAACGTCTGAACGGAGCTTATAAATCTCATTCCATTTTTCAATAAACTTATCATCTGCAGAAATATCAATTTTTTCAGGCATATGATTCAGAAAAATACTTCTCACATCATCGTTCGCCGAGTGAGGAATGTATTTCCATATTTCTTCTGCAGTAAAGCACAGAATCGGAGCAATCATTTTTGAAACCGCGTTGAGAATTCTATACATAGCAGTCTGAGCAGCGCGTCTGTCAACGGACTTCTCGCCTGTGCAGTAAAGCCTGTCCTTAATGATATCAAGATAGAAGTTAGACATCTCGGTTATGCAGAAATTATGGATGCTACTTACCACAATGTGGAAATCATAAGCTTCATATGCTGCCTTAACCTTGTCAATAAGAGCGTTAAGCTTTATAAGCGCAAGCTTGTCGATTTCGTGCAGTTCATCATTGGAAACACAATCGGTATCGGGATTAAAACCGCTTCCATTGCAGAGATTTCCCAAAATAAACCTTGCAGTATTCCTGATTTTCTTATAGGTATCCGAAAGCTGTTTAAGGATATCCTTTGAAATTCTTATATCGGAATGATAATCGGAAGAAGCTGTCCATAGGCGAAGAATATCTGCACCGTATTGATCTGTGATCTCGCTTGGGTCAATACCGTTTCCGAGTGATTTGTGCATTGCCCTACCCTCGCCGTCAACGACCCAGCCATGTGTGCAGACAGCCTTATATGGAGCTCTGCCTTTAGTTGCAATGGAAGTAAGCAACGACGACTGAAACCAACCTCTATACTGATCCGCACCCTCAAGATAAAGCTCTACAGGCGTCTCGTAACCACGCTCTTCCATGACGCCCTTGTGTGTAACACCGCTGTCAAACCAAACATCAAAAATATCCTTTTCCTTGATAAATTCCGTGCAGCCGCACTCACAGGCTGTTCCCACAGGCAGAAAATCCTTGGGTTCTTTAAGATACCAAGAATCCGAACCTTCATTACGGAACATATCTGAAATTGCTTTTATAGTCTCGTCCGTAACTACGGGCTTACCGCAGTCCTTACAATATACAACAGGGATAGGCACACCCCATGTACGCTGACGTGAAATACACCAGTCACTGCGATCTTTTACCATTCCGCTGATCCTATCCTGACCCCATTCGGGAATCCACTGAACGTCCTTAATAGCATTAAGCGTTGCTTCTTTGAAGTCCTTGACGGAACAGAACCACTGCTCTGTAGCACGGAACAAAACGGGATTTTTACATCTCCAGCAATGAGGATACTGGTGAGCAATCTTCTTTACTGCAAACATTGCTCCGCAGTCCTCCAAATCCTTTGCAATAACCTTATTTGAAGCTTCTGTGGTAAGTCCGGAATACTTGCCCGCTTCTGCGGTCTGTACACCCTTTGAATCAACTGGAACTGTAATTCCGATTTCGGGGTATTTTTTGCAAACTTCAAAGTCGTCCACACCGAAACCGGGAGCCGTATGAACACAGCCTGTACCGCTTTCAAGAGTAACATGATCGCCCACAATAACAAGTGACGGACGCGCCATTACAGGGTGCTCCGTAACAATATATTCCAACTCTTTTCCCTTTACAGAGCCTGTTGTTGTATAGTCAATGATGCCTGCGGCTTCCATTGTAGGTTTAACAAGCTCTGTAGCCATAATATAGTTTTCGCCGTTAGCCTGCACAGCGGTGTACTCATATTCGGGACCGAGACAAATAGCTAAATTTCCAGGAAGAGTCCATGTCGTAGTAGTCCAGATAACAAAATAAGTTTTATCAAGATCAAGACCCAATTGAGAAAGCTTGCCCTTGTCATCTGTGACCTTGAACTTTACATAAACGGAATAGCAGGGATCGTCCTCATATTCGATCTCAGCCTCGGCAAGTGCAGTCTGACAATCGGGACACCAATAAACAGGCTTCAAACCTTTATAGATGTAACCCTTTTTATACATATCGCCGAAGATTTCGACCTGTCCTGCTTCAACCTCGGGCTTTAAGGTAAGATAAGGATCTTTGAAATCTCCCCATACACCTAAACGCTGAAATTGCTTTCTCTGGTTGTCCACCTGCTTCAAAGCATACTCCAAACAGTGTTTTCTGAGTTCAACCGGAGGAATCGCTCCATTCTCAACCCCGATCTCTTTAAGAGCCTTAAGCTCAATTGGCAGACCGTGAGTATCCCAACCCGGAATATACGGAGCCCAATAACCAAGCATATTCCTGCTTCGTACAATAATATCCTTTAAAACCTTATTAAGTGCCGTACCCATATGGATATCACCGTTTGCATAAGGAGGTCCGTCGTGAAGAATGAATCTCGGCTTTCCCTCATTTTTTCTGACCATTTCGTAATAAGTTCCGTCTTTTTCCCAATTTTCAAGCATAGCGGGTTCTTTCTGAGTAAGGTTTCCGCGCATTGAAAATTCTGTTTGGGGAAGATTAATTGTTGAATTGTAATCCTGCGCCATTGGTATTCTCTCCTTGGTTTATTTATTATGTCCGAATTTTAATTCTCCGAACTTACTTTCCGCATTTTTCGGCGTACCTGCGGGAATTGGATCGTCAAAAGGATACGCTGATTTTTCTTGTCTGTAAGGATTATCCATAACTCTGGTAGCTTCAAAATCCTGCTGAGCGTGCTGCTGCGGCTGAGCATGAACAGATTCGCTTTGAGTGGCAGGAGCTGGAGCAGGAACCGGTGCAGGTGCTGGTGCCTGAGCTGGTTCTGATACAGGCGGCTGTTCATCAGCATCGTCCTCATAATCTGGAATGGAAGTGATCTGTTCAAGGTGCTGCTTGTACATATTTAACAAATTTGCCTTGAAGTCAGATACCTCCTGCTGCATTTTAACAAGGCATCGTTTTTCCTTTTCAAGCTGTACCTTAGTGCTGCCGATAATCTCTCCCGCCTTGGCTCTTGCTTCGGAAAGAATCTTATCTGCTTGAACCTGAGCCTCGGCAATAACTGCTCTGCTCTGCTTTTGAGCACTGATAAGAGCGTCTTTCAGGGCTTCCTCATCCTTTTTATATTCACGGACGCTTTCCACAAGAACCGCTATTTTCTTCTCGGCTTCTTCTTTATCTCTTTGATATCTTTCAATATCCCGCGCGATCTCGCGAAGGAAATCGTCTACCTCATCGGTTTTATATCCGGGCCTTGCCTGTTCAAAACGCTTATTGTTAATATCCTTAACACTCAGCATAATTGCTACCACCTCAATTAAATAAATTTTTTTACCGTTATATGGAATCTATCCTTTTTGGTTTTACCGTTAACCGAAAAAAGAATGAATTTTCCAAAACCTCTCACCGAAAAAATATTACCGCTTTCAAGACAGTAAGACACCGACTCTACAGTACAATAATTGACATTTGCTCCGCCGCCTTTTATTATATCAGCAGCTTTTCCGCGGCTTATTCCAGCAGCAAACGCAAGGACGCTGTCCAACCTCAACGAAGAAACCGAACCGTTTTTTTCGATAAACGCCTGCTCAACCTTTAAATTCGGATTATTGTCCTCCTCAACCTTAACGCCTACAGAACCGATTTTTGTTATCTCCGACAACAGCATGTCCTTGACCGTATCATATACAAAAGCCGTTGCAGTTCCTTTGCCTACAACAATATCGCCAATCATTTCTCTTTTGATCTGCCTTGACATAAACACACCGAGAAAGTCCCTGTGAGAAAGCTTATCATTTTCCCTGTATTTAAAGGTAAGTGCCGAAATTGGAAATTTTCTTTCCTCGCAATATTCGGGAAAAACTCCCAGCACCTTTCTGGAAGCGTTCTCATAGCCTCCGTAAAAGCTATAACCCACGAATCCCCGCTCTTTCAGAACCGCCTGCGTCAATGCAGCTTGTCGTTCGTCAAGAAAATTAGAGAACCTTTCGGAATAACTTTTCTCACAAATATTCATCATATCAGTAGTATGAGAAACCAGTATCCTGTCTTCTTCCGAAAGTCTCAAAAAATATTCGTTAAGCGCACTCATTTATCAAAGAAATACCCCGTTATTTTCAAGCTCGCCGACCAAATCTTCGCCCACAAAACCAACGTTATACGGCGTAATAATAAACGTATTGTTGGCTACAGGCTTGATATTGCCGCCGTTTGCGTAAGCAACGCCGCCGAGAAAATCAATGATCCTCCTTGTAACGTCGGGAGTAGTTGATTCAAGATTAAGCACAACAGTCTTTTTGGAGTTCAGATGGTCGGCGATCTGCTTGGTATCCTGAAAAACCTCGGGTTTAACAAGAATAACCTGAAGCTGTGCCGTGGCATGAATATTGACTACCTTATTTCTTTTGCTGACCTCGTCGTCAAAATTATCGCTTAAATTATCAAACGTGTCAAGATCGTTTTCGTTATCGTCCTCGGCTGTCGCTTATAAACATCTGAAGCAGCCGCCCAATTAATAGGTGTAGATCTCGGTGGTCGCCGGAT
>CAMWRN010000186.1 GCA_947176675.1 uncultured Clostridia bacterium
GCAGTCCCTCATCGTAACCCGTGAAGATTTCCGCAAGGGGACGGGCAAGACACTCCGCAGCAATGAACATTATCACCGCGAAAGCCGAGATTATCACGCTGCTTTTCTTCAGCAGACTTTTAAGCTCGTCATGATCCTCCGCGCCGTAATGAAAGCTTACGATAGGAGCAGTTCCCACGGAATACCCGATAAACGCCGCAAGGAATACCAAACCTACGTACATCAGCACACCGTAAGCCGCAACGCCGTCCTCGCCGGCATACTTCATAAGCTGCACATTGTAAAGCATATTCACAAGAGACATTGAAACGTTGGACATAAGCTCCGACGAACCGTTTGTGCAGACCTTTCCCAGCACGCGGAAATCGAGGCGGGTCTTTGTCAGCTTCAATCTGCTTTTGTTGGGAAATGCAAAATATATCAGCGGGATCAAACCTCCCATCGCCTGACTTATTGCCGTTGCCGCAGCTGCGCCCACGATGCCGAATCTGAATACGGCTACCAAAAGAGCGTCGCCGATAATGTTAGCCATTCCCGCCGCCACCGTTACCGCAAGTCCGAGACGAGGCTTTTCCGCCGTGGAGAAAAAGCTCTGGAACTCAAACTGGAGCATATAGAACGGCAGCGCAATCAGAATTATCCTGCCGTACAGAACACAGTTTTCGAGAAGCTCGCCCTCCGCGCCCATGATCATTGCAACGGGACGGATAAATATCATTCCAAGAACTGCGACTGCCGCTCCGCACACGATCGTTGTATAGATCAGCAGCGAAAATCGGCGGTTGGCTTCCTCAGAGTCGCCCTCACCCATTGTTTTGGCGATAAGAGCGCTTCCTCCCGTTCCGAACATAAACCCCATCGCTCCCAATATCATCAGAAACGGCATGATAAAATTGACAGCTGTAAAGGGATTTTTCCCCGCGAAATTTGATACGAAAAAGCCGTCTGCAACTCCGTACAGCGAAGTAAAGATCATCATGATAATAGACGGCAGTGTAAAACGGAGCAGTTTGCCGTAAGAAAAACGCTCCGAAAGATGAATATGCATAATACCTCCAAATATTACAGTTATAGTTTTGAAACCCTTTCGTTAAGTTGGTTCATGTAGCGCTTTGTAAGTTCTAAATATGCCTCGCGCTCATGCTCCGTCCATGAAGCAAATATCTCGTTTTCGATCTCAATGATCTTCAGCACCGTTTTTTCTGCAAGCTCCGTTCCCTTTTGGGTCAGACGTACGTTTTTGCGGTGCCCTCCTGCGGCTTCAAGAAAAACGATATCATCATGTTCAAGCTTGCGCAGAGCGGAATTAACGGTCTGCTTATTCATTCCGAAAGCGCATATCTCGCCTATGGGACAAATGCCGCCGTTATCCAGCACATAGTACAGAATCGTCATTGCACTGTAGGTAAGTCCCAGTCTTGAAGCAGCTTCATGATAGACCGAATCTATCTGCATCGTCAGACAGTTAAAACGGTTCACGTCAGCGCTTACAAATTTTTTCACACATATCCTCCTCCTTGGTACGAAATCGTACAAGTGACATTATAGAACGATTTCGTACAATTGTCAATACCCTTTTTTAAAAATTTTACCATAGAAATAAAAAAACAGTTTTCCAAAAAGGAAAACTGCAAATCATATCCAAAACACCCCATCTCCTTGAGGAAGTTTGACAAATAAAAAAAAGCCGCCCCCTATCGGGAGTGACCCAGCCTATGGAGGCTCTACGATGGTGCCGGCGGCGGGGGTCGAACCCGCACGAGTGTTACCCCAACGGATTTTGAGTCCGTCACGTCTGCCAATTCCATCACGCCGGCATATATCTAATGCTTAAATATTTTAACACACTTTATCAGATTTGTCAAGCGATTTACGATAATTTGCCTGAAATTATTCCACGTCGCAGCTTGTAACCAAACACAGACCGTACTCATACTATAAAACAGGTTAAACTTTTTTCTTAACCGGAAAGGAGAAGCTATGTATACCAGTACGAAACCATCGGGAAACGGCGAAATGTCCGCTTTTCCCGCAGAAACGCCGATAGGAATGTGCTATGTGCCGTTCCAGCAGTGGGAGACTCCCTACGCTGAAAACATTGCTCTTGAACGCGGAACAATGTTCCCCAGCCTTGATCTGCCCTTCTGCGGAAAGGAGGTCAACTGCAATGAACGGAAATAACCTAATGTGCGCGATACAGATGTACGACTTTTATCTGTACGAACTGAATCTTTATCTTGATACTCATCCCACCGACCGTCAGGCTCTGGACTTATTCAAAAAATATACCGAGCTAAAAGCTGCGGCGTATGACGCTTATATAAGCAAATACGGTCCGATAACAGCAGATCAATCCTCGACCGATGAACGCTTTAACTGGGTCGATGACCCATGGCCTTGGGAAAGGAGTGCGAACCGATAATGTGGGCTTATGAGAAAAAACTTCAGTACCCCGTAAATATCAAAAACAGCAACCCAAAGCTTGCGCAGGCTATAATTGATCAGCTCGGCGGTCCAGACGGCGAATTAGCAGCTTCCATGCGTTATCTGAACCAGCGTTATGCTGCGCCTTATGCACAGGTCAAAGGTGTATTGACAGATATCGGTACGGAAGAACTTGCGCATCTGGAAATAGTATCCGCAATCCTATATCAACTTACAAGAAACCTTTCCATTGAACAAATCAAGGAAAGCGGATTTGACACTTATTTTGTTGACCACACAACAGGAATTTACCCATCCGGTGCGTCAGGCATGCCGTTCACTGCAGCGTACTTCCAATCTAAAGGCGATCCTGTAACCGACCTTGTTGAGGATTTGGCGGCTGAACAGAAAGCACGCGCAACTTATGAGAATATTCTGAGACTTACCGATGACCCGGATGTACGCGATCCGATCAAGTTTCTTCGTGAACGAGAGATAGTACATTTTCAACGTTTCGGCGAAGCTTTAAGGATAACTCAAGATAATCTTAATTCCAAAAACTTCTACGCATTCAATCCTGCGTTTGACAAATAGCAAATATAACGTCCCGTGCTTTCAGCAGCAAGGGACGTTATATTTTTACAAAGCATTTTATTTTTGACATCTTTAAGGTATTCAATTGGGGAATATTATTTTCAAAATACAAAGATTGACGTTAAAGAATTAATGTGTTAATATATAAATAATAATATACTTCGGAGGTTACTAATGAAATACGATTGCCTGATAATAGACGATGAAAAACTGCTTGCAGACAGTACTGCGGAATACTTTAACCTGTTCGGAGTAACCGCTGCCGTTGTATACGACGCGGAGGAATGCCGCAGCTTTTTAAAAAAACATTCGGCGGACCTGCTGCTCCTTGACATAAATCTCGGAAGCGACAGCGGATTTGACCTGTGCAGAGAGCTTCGCGAAAAAACGCAGATACCTATTTTGTTTATTTCAGCACGGTCAAGCGATGACGATAAAATTATTGCACTGAATATAGGCGGCGATGATTATATTCAAAAGCCATATTCTTTAGGAGTACTGCTTGCAAAGGTCAAGGCGGTACTCAAGCGTTACGGAAGTACCGATACGGCGTACTCCGACGGCTGGCTGACAGTTGATTTCAATGCCAAGCAAGCGGTCGTAAACGGAAGTTCCGCAAAACTTACTGCTCTGGAATTTAAGCTGCTGACATATCTTGTCAAGAATGAAAACAGAGTGATTTCAAAGCAGGAAATTTTTGATAATGTCTGGGAGGATAAATTCACAGGCGACGGCACACTGAACGTCCACATAAGAAAAATTCGCGAGGCTATAGAGTGTGAACCAAGCAATCCCAAATACATAGTTACCGTATGGGGCGACGGATACAAATTTGTTGGGGGTAAACAATGAAATTCAAAGCTTTTCTGACCTGCATGGCATTGATTTTTTTAGCGGAAATTTCTGCTTTGATTTGGTTTGCAAACACATCGTCCGACAACTTGCAGGACGCTGTTGAGGTAAACGATGCGGTGCAGTCGGTACAGTCCGATTGGAACAGTATCGGTACTCACAAAAATGTCACAACCCTTGATTATACAGTACTTGACATGGACGGAAACGTGCTGTTCAGAACCAAATCGGGACTTAGCAAAAGCGTCAACGAGGCGGTGATAAACCGTGACATAATACTCGACATTGAAGCGGAAGGCAAGACCGTCGGGAAAATAATTATCCACAGCACCAGTTCCAAAAGTCTTGTCGACAACAGAAAGAAAAACGTTTCGGTAATTGTGTTTGCAGCGGTGGTTCAGTTTATAATGTGTGCGGTATACTCGGTGTACCTTGACCGTGCGGTGATAAGACCTTTCAAAAAATTAGAGGGATTTGCCGAAAGCGTGGCAGGAGGAAATCTTGATATTCCCTTGAAAATGGACAGGGGAAACATTTTCGGAGCGTTTACCGAAAGCTTCGACATAATGCGTTCGGAACTAAAAAAAGCCCGCATTGCCGAGGCGAAAGCCAATGCCTCCAAAAAGGAACTGGTTGCTAAGCTTTCCCACGACATAAGAACTCCCGTTGCAAGCATAAAGGCGGCTTCGGAGGTGGGAGCAGCTATTGCCGAAAACGAAAAAAGCCGTCAGAATTACACACAGATAATCCGTCAGTCAGATCGGATAAATGCTCTTGTAACAAATCTTTTTTCGGCGACCTTGGAGGAATTGCAGCAGTTAACCGTTGAGCCTGCCGACATGGAAAGCGGCAAGCTTTTTGAAATGTTAGCAAGCGCGGATTATTTTCATTATGCGGAAATACCCGATGTTCCCGAATGCCTGATATATGCGGACAAGCTTCGTTTGCAGCAGGTTTTCGACAATATTTTTGCGAATTCATACAAGTACGCAAACACTAAAATTGACGTGGAAATACTGTTAAAAGACGACCGTCTTTCCGTAAAAATCGAGGACTTCGGCGGAGGTGTGCCGAGTGAGGAAGTCCCTATTTTAAAGGAAAAATTCAAGCGTGGAAAAAATTCTGAAAATATCGAGGGCGCAGGGCTGGGACTGTATATTTCCGACTGCTTTATGAAAGAAATGGGCGGCGAGCTTGTTATTGAAAACGGTCGGAACGGTCTTGCGGCAGAAATTTCAATCAGGCTCAGCGGAACGATTTAAGGAATATTTAAGGT
>CAMWRN010000187.1 GCA_947176675.1 uncultured Clostridia bacterium
ATACCATAGGAGGGTTCTTTTTTCTATTGTCCGTTTTTACTGGACTTGTGCAGAAATGTGCCATAAGAGGGTTTTTGTTTTAATTTTTAAACGATAAGCGATTTACCCGTCATTTCGGGAGGCTGTGGCAAGTCTAAAATTTTCAGCATCGTAGGCGCGATATCCGCCAATACGCCGCCCTCGCGGAGCTTGCAGTCCCCATATCCCACAACGATAAGCGGTACGGGATTTGTCGTATGCGCCGTAAACGGAGAGCCGTCCGCTTCCATAAGCTTATCGGCGTTGCCGTGGTCAGCGGTGATTATAGCCGCGCCGCCCTTAGCAAGTATAGCGTTGACCATTCTGCCCACGCACTCGTCAACTGCTTCAACCGCAGCCTTTGCCGCGTCGAACACGCCTGTGTGACCGACCATATCGCAGTTCGCATAGTTGAGAATGATAACATCGTACTTGTCGGAATCAATGGCCTTTTCAACCGCGTCCGTAACCTCGTATGCGCTCATTTCGGGCTTCATATCGAACGTTGCGATCTTGGGTGAGTCGATAAGAATTCTGTCCTCGCCCTCAAAGGTTTTTTCCTCGCCGCCGTTGAAGAAGAATGTTACGTGCGCGTACTTCTGCGTCTCAGCGATACGGAGCTGCTTCAGACCCTTGCTGCTTACATACTCGCCCATAGTCATGGTGAGAGCCTCGGGTGGGAAAGCAACGGAAACGTTGGGCATTTCTGCGTCGTACTGTGCCATGCATACAAATTTAACCGGGAAGAAGCCGTTCCGTCTTTCAAAGCCGGTGAAAGCCTCGTCCACAAAGGAGCGAGTGATCTGTCTTGCGCGGTCAGGACGGAAATTGAAGAAAATAACGCTGTCGTCAGCATTGATAGTGCCGTTCTTGTCAACCACCGTGGGAAGCATAAACTCATCGGTAACATCGTTCTTGTAAGAGTTTCTGATAGCTTCGACAGGGTTAGTCTCCTGAACGCCCTCGCCGTAAACAAGCGCGCTGTAAGCCTTTTCTACTCTGTCCCACATATTGTCTCTGTCCATAGCGTAGAAACGTCCCGCTATCGTTGCAACGGAGCCAACGCCGATTTTTTTGATTTCGGCAACCAATTCTTCCATATACTCCGCAGCGGAGGAGGGAGGAACATCACGTCCGTCAAGGAAAGCGTGAACGTAAACCTTATCCAGACCGTTTTTCTTAGCCATTTCAAGCAGACCGTAAAGGTGTTCCGAATGGCTGTGAACGCCGCCGGGGGAGAGAAGTCCCATAAGGTGGAGGGCGCTGCCCTTAGCCTTGCAGTTTTCCATTGCGGAAACCAGCGCGGGATTTGCAAAGAAATCCCCGTCATTGATGGATTTGGAGATTTTAACCAGCATCTGGTAAACGATCCTGCCCGCGCCGATGTTGGTGTGACCGACCTCGGAGTTGCCCATCTGACCGTCGGGGAGACCAACGTCCAAACCGGATGCGCCGATAGTGGTGTTGGGGTATTCGGCGAAATATTTGTCAAGATTTGGCTTTTTAGCGGCAGCAATGGCGTTGCCGTAGCTGTCATTGTTAATGCCGAAGCCGTCCATAATAATTAAAGCAAGAGGTTTTTTGCTCATTGTTATCAAATCCTTTCGGTGTGAAAGCAATACTTTTTGTATAGTATCAAATATTAAATGCTTTGGGTATAAACCAGAAACCCACATAGTAGCGGGTCTCGTTGTCAAACGGGTCGTAGTCCTTCCAGACCTTGTAGAACAAGCCATAGTAATCGGTGCTGCCGTTATGGTACTCTATCACAGGATAGCAGAACAGCGGCGGCTGATTGTTTTTCTTTGCGCGGATCAAGTCCACCGAAAAAAGCAATGCCGCGATACCGAATATGACCGCGCATACTATTGCGATGATCTTCCGCGTTTTCGGGGACATTGTCCTATTCCGTTTCCGTTCCTCACGGCGGGCAAGCTTTAACTGTTTGGATTTCATAGTACCTGCCCGACCTTTCTCGTGAGGATAAAACTTCAACAAAATTCGCCCGCCCCCTTGAGGGGGCTTGGTAAAGTTAAAGTTTATATTATTTTACATTGGGGGAGACATTGCCCGCAGTGGCTCACTGCCCGTTAACTGCAGCTTGTACAATAGTGTTAAAGTCAGCAGCTTTAAGGGAAGCTCCGCCGATAAGTCCGCCGTCAACATTAGGCTTGGAAAGAAGCTCGGCAGCGTTGCCCGCGTTCATTGAACCGCCGTACTGGATAGTAACAGCGTCCGCAGTAGCCTGATCGTAAAGCTTTGCAAGAGTTGCGCGGATAAAGCTGCAAACCTCCTCAGCCTGATCTGCCGTAGCGGTCTTGCCTGTGCCTATTGCCCAAACAGGCTCGTAAGCGATAACTGTTTTCTTAACGTCCGCAGCGGAAACGTCGAACAGGTCAAGCTTGATCTGACGTGCGATGACTTCTTCTGTGATGTTGCACTCACGCTCCCAGAGAAGCTCGCCAACGCATACGATAGGCTTCAGACCCGCAGCAAGGGCAGCCTTTGTCCTCTTGTTTACTGTCTCGTCCGTCTCGCCGAAGTACTGACGTCTCTCGGAGTGACCGATAACAACGTATTCAACGCCAAGCTCTGTGAGCATATCGGCGGAAATCTCGCCTGTAAACGCGCCGCTCTTTTCAAAGTGAACGTTCTCCGCGCCGATCTTAACGTTTGAGCCCGCAACTGTGTTTACGGCAGTTTCAAGGTTTGTGTAGGGTACGCACGCGATGACCTCAACCTCGCCCGCGTTTGCAACCAGCGGCTTGATAGCTTCAAGAAGCTCCTTAGCCTCGGGACGGGTCTTGTTCATTTTCCAGTTTCCTGCGATGATAGCTTTTCTTAAAGATTTGTTCATGATGATTACTCCTTTTTGTAATTTATTTGCTTATAAAAATTCCAACATATATTATACCATATTTTTGCATGGAATATATTGCTTTTTTGTTAATAAACCTTTTCTGCACACACTTATATCTCAACAATCTCCCTGCCGTGTTTTTCGGCGGCATTTTTAAATTTTGCCGCGTTGCCGAATGAATTCCGGACAAAAGTTATCACGATATCCGCATGGCGTATCATCCAGTTATTGCGGAAATTGATTGCAAAGCGTTTAGGCACATTCTCTATGCCCTCGGGATAGACGGTATGCAAAAAATCCTCACAGTCCTGCGGAAGATACGCATACACAACACAATAATCAATTTGCGGATATACCTCGCTTAGCTCCTTTAGAACAGCCAATGCCATTCTGTCAAAACTGCCGTGGTTTCCTACATAAAAGCGGTCGGCTCCACGGTTTTCGATAAGCTTGATTACTTCCTCTCTAAGCTTGCTTTTTACCTCCGACGGAGCATCGGCGTGACCGAAAAATGTGCAATTCATAATTAGTTCCTCCAATAATAAATTATTATTTGTTAATAATAATTATATCATTGTAGCTGATTACAGTCAAGTGTATCTGATATATTGCTGAAATAGCATTCCGAAAAAATATATAATATTATTATCATAATATACTCGGAGGACTGAAAAATGAATAAACCGGTATCATTTAAAAATCGGGATAAATTCATACAACTTGGTATTGCTATTTCATCATTGAGAAGAATACGAGGTTTATCACAGGAAAAATTAGCCGAAAAAGCAAATATAAGCCGAACGTTGCTTGGAAAAATAGAAGCTCCGCATATGGCACACGGGTTTTCCATGGAGGTATTTTTCGATATTGCCGATGCACTTGAAATCGCACCTGTAGATCTGCTGAACGCTTCTCTTTTTCCCGATAACATCATAAATAAAAAAGACAAATAAGCTGTTAAAAAAATGCAGAGACACCACGTCTCTGCATTTTTCATGTCTGCGCTTTTTTACGGCGTTTCTGCCCGTTTTGGACTCCACCCGAACCGAAGTTCGCGGAATTGTCCCTGTTCCCGTTGCCGTTTCCGCTGAACAGATTAAACTCCAGCCTGTTGTGATGCGGAGCCAGCAGCGCACCCAGAACAAATCCCGCCGCAAAGCAGATAGCCATGCAGATTATGCCGTATCCGTTGTTCTTGAAAAATTTTTTGATATCCATAGAAAACTCCTTATTTACAATAATGCGGAGAACGGAAAACCGTCCTCCGCAAATTATTCTGTGATGACTTACGCCTTTTCTGCGATAACGTCAACGCCGGGAAGAACCTTGCCCTCAAGGTATTCGAGGGAAGCTCCGCCGCCTGTGGAGATGTGGGACATCTTATCCGCAAAGCCGAGCTGCATTACAGCCGCCGCAGAGTCGCCGCCGCCGATAATTGTGGTAGCGTCTGTCTCTGCAAGAGCCTTTGCAACAGCGATAGTACCCTTTGCAAGCGTGGGGTTCTCGAATACGCCCATAGGTCCGTTCCAAACTACAGTCTTAGCGGACTTAACAGCGTCTGCGAAAAGCTCCATTGTCTTTGTGCCGATGTCAAGACCCATCTTGTCAGCGGGGATCTTGTCAGAGTCAACAACTTCAACAGTGATATCTCCGTCGATAGGATCGGGGAATGCAGCCGCAATAGTTGTGTCGATAGGAAGAAGCAGCTTCTTGCCTGCCTTTTCAGCCTTAGCCATCATTTCCTTGCAGTAGTCGATCTTTTCGTCGTCAACAAGGGAAGTACCTACCTCGTAGCCCTTAGCCTTGAGGAATGTATAAGCCATTCCGCCGCCGATGATGAGTGTATCGCACTTTTCGATAAGGTTGGAGATAACGTTGAGTTTGTCTGCAACCTTTGCTCCGCCGAGGATAGCAACGAAAGGACGAACGGGAACTTCAACAGCGTTTCCGAGGTACTGGATCTCTTTCTGCATAAGGTAGCCTACAGCGGTCTCCTTAACGAACTTTGTAACGCCCGCTGTGGAAGCGTGAGCACGGTGAGCGGAGCCGAAAGCGTCCATAACGAATACCTGACCGTCAACCAGATCGGCAAGCTCCTTGGAGAGGTTTTCGCCGTTCTTTGTCTCGTCAGCGCCTCTGAATCTTGTGTTCTGGAGAACAACGATATCGCCGTCAGCAATAGCATAAACAGCTGCCTTAGCGTTATCTACTACAACTTTGTCGTCGGCAGCAAATGTTACCTT
>CAMWRN010000188.1 GCA_947176675.1 uncultured Clostridia bacterium
GTTATCGTCCGCATTGTTGATAACAGTAAGGTCAACATTATAAAATTCCTTCAGCCATGAAATTTCAGTAGTAATCGAGAACAAGGCTATAGACTTGCTTCCGCTGCCGCCTCCGCCGTTGCCTCCGCTTCCGCCGCCACCGCGTCTGCCGCTGCCTATAGTTTTGGCGCATACAGTCCAATTTTCATTAAAGGTTTCGTTTATTTTAATAATTTCTCCCTCTGCATTAGTGGTAAGCCACAAGGTCTTGCTGTTTTGATTATATGTCAGATTTACCGTGTACTCGCAAACGCTGCGATTTTCAGGAACTTTAGGGTCAATTCCGAGAGCAAGAATCTCTTTCAGTTCCAAAGGTCTTGTTGTAAGATTTCCTACAACGACTTCACCCTTAGGCAGCACTACATTAACCACAGAAGCCTCGCCTGTAACCGAAACAGTAACCATTTTCGGCAGATATCCAGCAATATAGAAATACACGTCGTAGCTGCCTTTCTTAGCAATGAAATCATAGCTGCCTGTTGAATCGGTAGTTGCGTCGATCTTTCCTCCCGCAAGCTCGCAGTATACTCTTGCGCCCGAAAGTACAGCCCCGTTATCTCCGCGTACTCTCAGCTTAACGGCATTGTAGTCCTCACCGTAAATCTCCACTTCCGTAGTATGCGTATCAGAATTTTCAGCGCTGTCATAAACGGTAAGAGAAACCTTATATGTTCCAGCTTCACTGTATGTATGCTTAGGTCTTGCTTCGGTTGACGTCGTTCCGTCACCGAAGTCCCACTTATATGAAGCAACATAGTGATTATCTGTAGAACCCGTTCCGTCAAAGCTTACAGCCTTGCCCGCAATACCGAACAGACCCTCTCCCGCATAAGCTGTCGGAGCGATAGTGTCCTCGCTTGTCGGAACAGCGGAAACCGCTTCGCCCTTTACCTTATTTCCTCGGATATCCATTGCCTCAACATAATAGTAATATTTTTGTCCTGCCGTAACAGCATAATCTGTTACTGTGTTTTTCTTTGTTGAGCCTATCACGCCGTATTTTGCAGACGAAGAACTTCTGCGGTAAACATAATATCCCGCAATTTCTTCGATATTTTCCATTGTCCAGCTAAGGTTTACAGACCAGCCCGAGCCCTCGGCTGTAAGAACGGGAGCAGAAAGCGTACAATTTCTGTAATCATAGGTCACAATGCAATCCTCGCTCTTGTTAAGAGCGGAATCCGTCAGTGAAACCTTGATCTGATATTTTCCTGTTTCAAGCTTGGAGGTATCGAGAGTAAAGGATATAATCTCAGCATATGTGTCAATTTCCTTATGGTACAAGTCAGACCACTCATCGGCGTTCTCTGCCTTGCCCTGAACTGTAACATCCTTGAGCTTGAAGTTATCATAGCAGGATACACTTATTTCGGGATTTTCACCTATTTTGCTGCCGCTTGCGGGATAAACGCTGAATACCTGCGGCTTTGTATTATCTTCGGAAATACAGCCTGTTACCTCTTCGGAGAAATCACTTTCGTTTCCGTTTTCGTCAACAGCAGTAACCTTATAAGTATAAACCGTACCCAGCTCAACATCGCTCTCAAAATAATTTATGTACCTGTAATTATCCTTAATAAGCGAATATTCGCCATCGCCTGTTTTTCTGTAAATTCTGAAATATGAAACGTCTTTACCATCTGCGTTCCACTTTACTTCAATAGTATCGTCCTCGCTTGTGCAGACTACACCTGCTGGAACATCGGGAGCAGTATTATCAACAGTAAAGCTATAAGTAGGCGAATTTTCAATCGCACTTACATTTCCGTTAATGTCCTCTGCATATGCGCACAGATATACCGTTCCGTCAGTCATTTCAGAAGTATCAACCCCGAATTTAACCGTAACAGAAGCTTTACCCGAAGCAATTTCAGAACCGCAATCTGTCCAGTTAATTTTGTCGGTAGAATATTTGAGATATATCTTAGACACGCCGCAGTTATCAGTTGCGGAAACAGTAATTACAGTATTTTTGAATGACGGTTTACCCGTATATTCAACGGAAGAAATCACAGGAGCTACATCATCTTCACCCGTATAAACTCTAACTTCATTACTACTTTCGGAAACGTTGCCCGCTGCGTCATAAGCTACAACATAATATGTATAATTTGTGTCAAGACTTACAGCGGTATCAATATACATATTTGCATTAAATGATTTGATTTTAACGTCATTTCTGTACAAATCGTATTTTGAAACGGCTACATTATCGCTGCACTCCCATGAAAGAGATACATAATCGTCCTTAACGGAATTAAGCGTAAGAACAGGAGCGCTGGGAGCAAGATTGTCTATGAATACGCTTGCGCTTGCTCTTGAAACATTGTCCTCGTTATCAACAGCCTCAACATAATACTCATAGTATCCGCCGAAAGCTGTAGAATCAGTGAAAGCCGTACCGTTTGACGAACCGATAAGCGTTCCGTTTCTGTATACGTTGTACTTGACGACGGTTCCGTTATCGGAAGAAGCTGTCCAGGAAAGACGTACAACACCCTCGGACTGAATTTTTGCCGCCAAGTTTGCAGGCTGTGTGGGAGCAAACGCGTCAACGTCTGTTGACGCTTCAAGAATATTGCTCCATTCGGAAAGATTTCCCGAAGTATCGCAGGCTACAATATAGTATTCATATGAAGTGTGGCTCTTAAGGTCGTTGTCGATATACTCCGTTTTTGTTGTATTGCCGACACGCTCGCCGTTCCGATAGATATAGTAGCAATATATTGCAGCATTATCGGAAGAAGCGCTCCATGTCATTGCTATAGAAGATGAATTTGAACGTACAAATTTCAGATTTTTAGGAGCAGTAGGCGCTTCTGTGTCAGCCTTGCCCTCAATAAGCTCATTCCACAGCGGAGTTCTGCTGAATACATAGCCAGTATCAATAGGTTTGGTTATTTCAAGAATATTGAATTTAGATTGTGTTGTTGCAAAGTCTATTTTTTGGAGCTTTCCACCGCTGAGAATAACCTTATGGTTCCCACTTGGCGCAAAGTTGTTTGTATAACTGTAATACCTCTGTGTAAAGTTTCCCTTTACCTCTATCGTTCCATTTGTGAGGCTGCTGTTGCCATAATATGTGTATACATAGAAATTTCCGCTTACACATACATAATCCTCGGCATTTGTCATCGTGAGATAACCGAAACCGTAATTTCCGTTTGGGTAACTCATATTGAAATTTCCATCTACATACAGCTTACCCTTGTTTACGTTAAGATATGTAGTAGACCCATTTGCTCCGAGGTACACATTTCCCTTGACAGTAAGAGTATGTCCGTTAAGATTTAATGTTCCGCCGTTAAGATACAGAGTTCCTCCGATTTCCAAATCTTCGCTTAAAGTCCTGTTTTCACATATCCAAATATCGTGGTTCCAAGCATTATCAGCAAACACCATTGTCGACGGCACATAGATATTACTTCCGTTTGTAATTGGTGTTTCCGTGTTGTAAAGATTTCCAACTACATATGCCATACGAGCAAATGTTACTCCCTCGGCAGATGTATTTGTAATTTTCAGATTATTGAAACGTGAGTAATCTCTGTAATTATCGTTCAGAATTACCGTCTGTTTTTCCGTACCGTTCAGAATTACCGTATGACTTCCTGACGTACAGAAATTGTAACTATTCGCTCCCGCCTGCGTCAGGTTTCCGCCGATTTCAAGCGTTCCCGCCGTAAGCTTTCCGCTGTGCGAAGCTGTTGACTGCATAACAAACTGACCCATTACCTTTACGGTATCGGCTTCATTTGTCATATTCAGAACGCCCGTGCTGTTAGTGTAACTTGTCCCGTTGAGAGCCTGTACTCGGTAATCTCCCTGTACTTCAAGCTCGCCGCTGTTGACAAGCACCGTTCCTCCAGAATGAATAAGATTTCCTGTTATTGTCAGTTTGTGACCGTTGAGGTCGAGCGTTCCTCTTGCGAGGTTTACATCTCCCTCTATAGTTTCGTCTGCTTCCAGTGTCCAGCCAGAACGTTCGCCGTTTGCAAAGCTGACATTGCAGCCGTTGTCAATAAGCTCGCCAATTGTTGCTGTTGTTTTGAATACTACTCCCTCATCGGAATAGTTCTGTATTTCAAGGATATTGAAGCGGGATTCGGTTCTGTCAAACGAAACCGTCTGCAAACCTTCTCCGCTGAGAATAACCTTATGGCTTCCGCTTGGCACAAAATTATTAGGATAGCTTGTATGCTTTTGAGTAAAATTACCCTTGACTTCTATTGTTCCATTTGTAAGCTTGCTGTAATCATAATATGAAGCTATATTCAAATCACCGCTTACGCAAATGTAGTCCTCGGCATTTATCATTGTGAGGTAGCCATAAGAACCGCTTCCGTTCGTGTAACTCATATTGAAATTTCCGTCTGCATAAAGCTTACCCTTATTTACATTAAGGTATGCATTGCTAAGATATACATTCCCCTTAACCGTAAGAGTATGTCCGTTGAGGTTTAATGTGCCGCCATTGAGATACAACGTTCTTCCGATTTCCAAATCTTCGTTCAAAGTTCTATTTTCACATATCCATATATCGTGATTCCAAGCATTATCTGCAAACTTCATTGTTGACGGCACATAGATATTACTGCCGTTTGTGATTTTGGTTTCCGTGTTGTAAAGATTTCCTACTACATATGCCATACGGGAAAATGTTACTCCCTCGGCAGATGTATTTGTAATTTTTAAATTGTTAAAACGGGAATAATCTTTATTATAACTATCGTTAATACTTATGCTCTGTTTTTCCGTACCGTTCAGAATTACCGTATGACTTCCCGATGTGCAGAAATTGTAATTGTTCGCTCCCGCCTGCGTCAGATTTCCGCCGATTTCAAGCGTTCCCGCTGTAAGCTTTCCGCTGTGCGAAGCTGTTGACTGCATAACAAACTGACCCCTTACCCTTACGGTATCGGCTTCATTTGTCATATTCAGAACACCTGTGCTGTTGGTGTAGCTTGTCCCGTTGAGAGCCTGTACTCGGTAATCTCCCTGCACTTCAAGCTCGCCGCTGTTGACAAGCACCGTTCCTCCAGAATGAATAAGATTTC
>CAMWRN010000189.1 GCA_947176675.1 uncultured Clostridia bacterium
GAAGATGTGAAAGAAAGTGCGGATATAATTGTGCTTGACAATAATGTGACAGAGCTTGAAAAAGGTTTGTCCGCGGTAAAGTACGATGGGGATTGCGGATTTGATATTTTTTTAGAGCAGGGGGGCGCGGAGTCCGATGCCGAGGTAGTCGGGTTCTTATCGGAAAATTTATTGTCGGCGGGAGGTCTTTCCTTCGGGGAATTCCCGTTCGGGTGCAGCACAGTTTCGGTGCAGAATTCGGACGGCGGTTTTATTTTCGGGAGAAATTTTGACTGGGAACACTGCAATGCGATGATCGTACAGTCAGTACCCGAAAACGGGTACTCTTCCATTTCAACGGTAAATACCGATTTTATCAGCGTAAGCGGACTTAAGCTTTCCAAGCTTTCCGACGAAGCACAGGCGGTAATTTGTCTGTATGCGCCCCTTGACGGCATGAACGAAATGGGGCTTGCGGTCTCGGTAAATATGATACAGGACTCGGCGACGATTTCTCAGAATACCGACAAACCCGATATTACAACGACAACGGCGGTACGTTTGCTGCTTGATAAAGCGGCTGATGTTGACGAGGCTCTGGACTTGTTAAAGCAGTACGATATGCATGCTTCAATGGGATATATGACCCATCTTGCTCTTGCCGACGCAAAGGGACGGAGCGTTGCCGTTGAGTACATAAAGAATGAAATGGTGGTTATAGAAACGCCTGTCGTAACAAATTTTTATCTTGCCGAGGGGGACAAATGTGGTATAGGCACGGAGCAGTCCCATGAGCGTTACGACATTCTGAACAAGTTTTTATCCGAAAATAAAACCGCCGATATGTCTGCTGTTCGTGACGCTCTAGACAGTGTCAGCAAGGACAATTTCAATGAATTCGAGTCCACGGAATGGAGCGTTGTTTTTAACCAAAGCACGGGCGAGGTACATTATTTTCACAGAGAAAATTACGACAAAAAATATGCTTTTACAGTTAAGCGGGAGGGCGTATGAATTATTTAAAATTATTATTTGATCTGTATTTGCTGAAAAGAAATACGAATAAATCCCCCGAACATATCAAAAAAATGCAGGAGCGGAAGCTTAGAAAAATACTTAAATACGCTTACAGAAATTCAGTATACTACCGCCGAAAATTTGAAGCCTGCGGAATAACGGAGAAAAATATTTCAAGTGCGCCACTTGAACGTTTCCCCACGGTAGACAAAGCGCAGCTTCTGGAGAATTTTGACGAGCTGGTGACCGTTCCCGACCTGAAGCAGGAGGAGCTTCGCAGATTTGATGAGGAAATATCCGCGGACAGAAAGCCGTTCAGGGACAGATATCATATCGTGCATTCGTCGGGCAGCACAGGAAAACCCGGTTATTTTGTGTACGATAAAAAGGCTTGGGAAAGTATGCTGACCGGCATTATCAGGGCGGCTCTGTGGAACATGACCATGCCGCAGATACTTAGCTTTCTTGCAAAAGGTCCGCGGATAGCATACATTGCCGCAACGGATGGGCGTTACGGCGGCGCAATGGCGGTTGGGGACGGCATTGAGGGACTTCGTGCAAATCAGCTTTTTCTTGATATAAAAACTCCGCTTTCGGAGTGGTTACGCAGGATAAATGAATTCAAGCCGAACATGATAATAGACTATCCATCGGCAATTAAAATCCTCGGCGAGCTTGCGGAAAATGGCATGATAAGTCTGAATATTTTTCGGATAATTTCCTGCGGCGAACCTCTCGGAGCAAGTCTGCGGAATTATCTTGAAAGTCGTTTTCCGCTTTCGGTAACGGAATACATTTCAGACTTGCGTTCCGTCAGCTTGTTACCGGAAAAAGACGTTATGCGAGCGCATTGATAACGGCTGCTCTGCTTGTATTTTTTGCTTCGCTGATGGGGCGAATGTACTCATGGCTCGGCTCTGACGGCAAGGGTATGATGGACGCTTTTAATCCCGCCGACCACGACATCGGAGTACAGATTTTCGGAAAACTGACCGTCGCGGAAACGGAAAATTTAATAACCGATTTTTCCGAAATTTCCGACACCTATATGCTTGCAATGCCCGGCGTTGCGGTAAACGGAGTCGACTACACGGCGAATGTTATTACCGAGCCGAATCGCTTTCACATTCTTGAGGGCAGGACTTGTACCGCGGGTAATGAGGTAGTCCTTACGGAATTTGTCGCTGCAAATTTCGGCGTGAGTATGGGAGATACCGTGACAATTACAGGCGGCAACGGCAGTAGCGAGTACGTTGTTTCGGGTATTTATTCATGCGCCAACGACATGGGCGACAATATCGGAATGAGCCGCGAGGGCTATCTTAAAATCGGAAACGACGATCCGCATATATGGTGCATACATTATTTTCTTGCGGATACTTCGCAAAAAGCGGCTATTACAGAAGCTTTGGAAAACGCTTACGGCGGGGACGTTCATGTCCATGAAAACACTTGGCCCGGACTTTTCGGAATTATTTCGGCAATGCAAATGCTGATGACAGTTATGTACGGGTTGGTTATTATTTTCATTATGGTAGTAACCGTTATGACCGCTGCAAAAATCCTTTCGGCGGAACAAAATGATTTGGGTATTTACAAGGCGATAGGTTTTAAATCAAGCAGTCTGCGCCTTACCTTTGCAATTCGTTTTGGAATTACTGCTCTTGTAGGTTCTTTTATCGGAATTTTTTTGTCGTCATTTTTTACAGACCTATTGGTTTCTTCGGTAATGAAATTTGCAGGAATAAGTAATTTTTCCTCTGCGCCGACTGTTGGAAATATCCTGCTGCCACTCTGCATTGTAACTGCTCTTTTCACATTTTTTGCGTATTCAGCTTCGGCAAAAATAAAAAAGCTGCCTCTGACGGTACTTATCTCCGAATGATTTGGATATGCTTAATTGTAATATATAACTATTTAATATAAGTATTTGATATAGCGATTAAAGTGTGCTATAATAAATTCAAGAAGACAAACAGCGGCGTATTTGCAGAAAATCAGTACGCCTCGGAAAGGATATAATATGAAAAAGATTTTTTTAATGATACCGATATTGACCCTTGCTGTCGCGTTGGTAGGCTGCGGAAATTCGGACAGCGTTCAGAACGAAAGTCAAACTGCAAGCAGTCCCGCCGCAACAGAAAGCATTGCTGACGACACGGCATTGACGGAAACATCCGCAAGAGAGGGGGCGTCTTCGGCAAACACTTTGAATGTCTGCTTTGGGGACGGCGGCGAACCCTTTACACTTCACCTTTACGAAAACGAAACTGCGGCGGCGATAGCAAGGCACGTTGGGACGGAAAACTGGCGGCTGCCTATCTACCACTACGACGATTACGAAAACTGGGAGGTCATGCAGTATTATGACATTCCCGCAAGATATGAAATACCCTCAAATCCCGAAACGGTAACAACCGAAAAAGCGGGGGAGGTCTATTATTCTGAGCCGAACAGAATAGTACTGTTTTTCGGAGACGCAGAGGTTAGCAATGAATATACAAAGGTAGGTTATTTTGACTATACCGAGGAATTTAAAGAAGCCGTTGAAAACAATCCTGTGCTTGAGGGCTGGGGAAATAAGATCGTTTTTATAAATAGCACAGACTGAATTTGAAAAGGGGCGATAATTATGAACAGTGAAGCAATTATTCAAAATCTGAGGGACTCGGGCTGCGGTGAAAACACGATAACGGAGTTCGTAAACGATCTCAACGATAAGAATTTTTCCCACGGTCTGAAGCTGCTGAAGGTTCACAGGAACGTGCTTTTAGACGAGCTGCACAAGGAGCAGAAGCAGATAGACTGTCTGGATTATCTTGTTTACAAAATGCGAAAGGAGAATTTGATATGAAAATAATTTCGTGCAAAAGCTTTGACGAGGAGAGAGCGTTGTACGGTGAGCAGGATATCACTGTGCGGAACTGTAAATTTGACGGCCCCGCAGATGGCGAGAGCGCATTTAAGGAGTGCGGAAATGTTACAGCGGAGGATTGTTTTTTCAATCTGCGCTATCCGTTCTGGCACGATAAAAAGCTTAAAATTTCAGGCTCGGAGATGACGGAGCTTTGCCGCGCGGCATTGTGGTATTCCGACAATATTGAGATCACGAACACCAAGCTGCACGGCATAAAAGCCCTGCGGGAATGCTCCGATGTAAAAATGAAAAACTGCGATATTATTTCTCCCGAATTCGGCTGGTCGGTAAAAAATATCAGCATGGAAAGCTGCACAGCAGAAAGCGAATATTTTATGATGCGCTCGGAAAATCTGAACTTCCACGACGTGCAATTCAAGGGAAAATATTCTTTTCAGTATATAGAAAATTCCGTTTTCGAGAACTGTGTTTTCGACACTAAGGACGCTTTTTGGCACGCTAAAAATGTGGTCGTCCGTAACAGTACCGTAAAGGGTGAATATCTCGCTTGGTACTGTGAAAACGTCACATTTGAAAACTGTAAAATTATCGGCACGCAGCCTCTTTGCTACTGCAAAGGTCTGAAGCTTATCAACTGCGAAATGATAGATACGGACTTGTGCTTTGAAAAATCCGAGGTAGAGGCAACGATAACAACTCCTGTTTTAAGCATAAAAAATCCGTTGTCGGGACACATTTATCTGCCCTGCGCAGAAGAAATCATTATCGATGATGAAAATTCCCGCGGAGAAATAATTACAATGAAAAAATGCTGCTGCGCATAAATACGGCGGTGATAAAGTGGGAAGCTATCTGATAAAGGGAATTTTGATTGGTCTTCTTTTCGGTATGCCCGTCGGCGCGGTGGGCGCAATGACCGTGCAGAGGTCTATTGCCCACGGAGCAAAGGCGGGACTTTTGACCGGTCTTGGCTCTTCTGCTGCCGATTGTTTGTATGCCTGTGTGGGAGCTTTTGGAT
This sequence comes from uncultured Clostridia bacterium, assembly GCA_947176675.1. Classification (GTDB taxonomy): domain Bacteria; phylum Bacillota; class Clostridia; order Oscillospirales; family Ruminococcaceae; genus RGIG8773. Next base: position 4,893 of record CAMWRN010000189.1, read on the forward strand.
TAACGCTGATCTCCGATTTTATGCTGAAATATCAGGTCGTTATCAACGTTATCGGCGGCGTACTTATTTTAATAATGGTCGGTGGACTGCTGTTCCGCAAAACTAAAACGGTCGGAGATATTCCGCAAAAGCAGACGGCATACGGCATAAAAATGTTCCTGTCATCG
>CAMWRN010000190.1 GCA_947176675.1 uncultured Clostridia bacterium
ATATAATATTGATACAACATAAACCATACGTAAAGAAAGGATGATACTATGAACATTGAAATTGCTAACCGACTTCGTCAGATGAGAAATAAAAACAATCTTTCGCAAGAGGAGCTTGCCGCAAAAATGGGCGTATCAAGACAAGCGGTATCCAAGTGGGAGCGGGCGGAGGCTTCTCCTGATACGGAAAACCTTATCCTGCTTGCAAAGCTGTACGGCGTTTCCATTGACGAGCTTCTTAATGCGGACAGCTCTTCCTCATCGTCAAGTTCGGGTATATCACTAAGAAAGGACGACTACGGCTATAAGAATGAGCCTGTAAGAGAGGCTGTTCCCGAAAATTACACCGAAAAGGAGATCTACCCGAACGCTTCCGTACATGAAAGCACATCGGTTCCGCAGGGTTCGCCGTTCGGCGCGGATTTGGAGGAGGACGAGAAAAAGGCTTCGGGCGGCTTCGGAGACACCGTAGAGAAGGCGGGTCTTGCTATCGGTGATATACTTAATTTCGCAGGAAAAAAGATCGAGGACGGCGTACGCAAAGCAGCTTCAGCAAACGGCAAGGACTGGGAGACCAGCGTAGAGGATTTCTGCGAGGGACTTAACAAGGGTCTTGACAAAATGTGCAGCGGCATTGACAAGGGTTTAGACAAGCTTGAAAAGAAGCTTGACGAAAAGAATAACGGGTATAATTACAGCTACAGCAGTACGGGAAACAGCGCGAAAGGGTCGAAGAAAGCGAAAAGATCCGCCAAGAGCGGCAGACCCATGACCCTGCTTGATAAAACGCTTCCTATCTTTATCACGGGATTTTTCTTCCTTATGTGCTCGATCAATCTTGCTCACCCCGGCTGGACGGCGTTTCTGCTTATCCCGCTTTACTATACCACCGTTGAAGCCATAAGAAAACGCAACCCCATGATATTCTGCTACCCTGTTTTATGCGCGTTTGTTTACTTCACCATAGGCGGACTTCTCGAACATACCTTTTACAACTGGGCGGATAACTGGTACGGGCTTATGTGGCTGCTTTTCCTGACTATACCGCTTTACTACACGACGTATCCCGCAATTAAAAAGCGTAATCCGCTGATATTCTGCTATCCCGTTCTGTGCGTTATAGTTTATATCGGCATGGGAATTCTGCTTAATTCGCTCTGGTGGTGGGCAGGCGAGCGCTGGTTCGAGTTCATGTGGGCGCCTATCGGACTGACCATACCTCTTTACTACATTGTGATATCTCACTATCGGAATCAGAAAAAAGCTTCCGCAGGAAATCAGAGGACTGTAGGCAATTGAGTTCCGATGCAAATTAAAATTATTTTCAATATTGCAGGGGCGGGGCTTTCCCGCTCTTGATTTTATTAATACAAAAAGCTTTCGGAGCAATATCCGAAAGCTTTTTGTATATTTTGTATGTAATTTTACTCTTTGTAATTGATAAGCTCGTCAAGCATCTTCGGCAGATCGGTCTCCATATTCTCATCGGAGAACTGGCATGTACCTACAGCCTTGTGTCCGCCGCCTCCGTATTTGAGCATAAGTCTGCCCACGTTTACATTGGAAGTACGGTTCAGAACCGAGTAACCGACAGCCGCGCTGCATCCCTTGCCGCCTTTGCCGTTTACTATCCATGCAGAGATGTTCTGCTCGGGGTACAGACTGTAAATCAGGAAACGGTTTCCGGAATAGATGGGGTCAACACCGCGCAAATCACTGATGATAACGTCCTTTTCAACGCGGGTGTGAGCCTTTACCATTTCCTTGAATTTTTCCGCCTGCTCGAAGTAAACGTCGATTCTTTCCTTAACGTCGGGCAGGGACAAAATTTCGTCCGTATTCATTGTACGGCAGCAGTCGATAAGCTTCTCCATGAGCTGATAGTTGGAAATGGTAAAATTGCGCCATCTTCCGAGACCTGTTCTTGGGTCCATAAGGAAACCGACAAGTATCCAGCCCTCGGGATTGAGAATCTCTTCTCTTGTAAGGTTTCCGCTGTCAACCTTATCAACGGCGACCATCATATCGTCGTAGTGACCGAAGCGTTCTTTGCCGCCGTAGTAGTCGTATATAATTCTCGCGCAAGATGGAGCGATACGGCTTTCGCCTTTATATCTGCCCTCGAGCTGATTTCTTTCAAACTCGCTGGAATGGTGGTCGAACCAAAGTCCGCAGCCTTCAACGAAAGGAACGTTGGCAAGGCAGTCGTCCTCGGTGATCTCGATAAGACCGTCCTGAAGATCCTTGGGGTGAGCGAATTTCCAGTGGTCGATAATTCCTACATCTTTAAGCAGCGCGCCGCAGGCAAGACCGTCGAAATCCGAACGGGTAACAAGTCTCATGGTAACAACTCCTAACACAAAATAATAAAACGAAAAATCGCACAATAGCACATTATGATAATATTATACACTATTTTTTTTAAGATTTCAATAGTATTCTTACATTTTTTCACTATATTATGTTATCATTTGGTATAATATTCTATAAATTATACAATAAGGAAATATTTGTGGAAGTTAATTTTCGTATAAATTTTGATTTAGCGCACATCGCACTAAGTAACAAACCTTTAGGCGGCAAAGCCGCCGGCAAAAGCTGGTCCAGCTGAGCACAGCTGGCGGAAGTCCAGAGGGCGGAGTCCTTTGGTCGCCGTCCGCAGACGGCGAAATTCCCTTTCGTTCGGAACGGTGAAAGGGGTGAGAAATGCGACAGCATTTCGAGGGGGAGCGGACACGACCGCTCCCCCTTTTAGCGTGTTCAGGCAAACTAAATATCTGAAACGTCACAGTGTGACGTTTCAGACGGGACAAAGCTATGTTGCATTAAAAACAGTCCACCGGACTGTTTTCAAGATCCATTTTTCTGCAAACCGTCAAAAGGAGGGGCGGTCGTGTTCGCCCCTCCTCGAAATGGCTGTCGCCATTTCTCACCTCCTGCTCCGTTTTTGAAGGCTATGCGCCTGCGGGCGCAGGGAAAAAATTTCGCTCCCTGCGGGGAGCGACCAAAGGCTCCGCCTCTGGACTTCGCCAGCTGTGCTCAGCTGGACCAGCCTTTGTCGGCGGCTGCGCCGCCTAAAGGTTTGTTACTTTGTGCGTTGCGCGATAAATCAAAATTTCCATTACTTGTTGAAAATGCCCAAATATTAAATATTTAAACCATTAAATTTTACTTGCATTTTTTACTGAAAAATGGTACAATAAAAATAATATTGTAATATCCATCTAAACCTAACGGAGGAATCTTTTATTATGCCGGTAAAGTATATTTTTGTAACGGGCGGAGTTGTTTCGGGTCTCGGAAAAGGTATTACCGCCGCTTCTCTGGGACGTCTGCTCAAAGCACGGGGCTACAGGGTCACTATCCAGAAGTTCGATCCATACATAAACGTTGACCCCGGTACCATGTCACCCTATCAGCACGGCGAGGTTTTCGTCACCGACGACGGCGCGGAGACCGACCTTGACCTTGGGCACTATGAGCGTTTTATCGACGAGAACCTGTCGGTCAACTCTAACATTACTACCGGTAAAATATACTGGACAGTCCTCAACAAGGAACGCCGCGGAGACTATCTCGGCGGTACTGTTCAGGTGATTCCCCATATCACAAATGAAATCAAAGAACGCGCTTACCGCGTGGGCAAAGAGGCCAACACCGACATAGTCATCACCGAGATCGGCGGAACGGTTGGCGATATTGAGTCCACGCCTTTCCTTGAAGCTATCAGGCAGGTAGTTACCGAGGTGGGCAGGGAGAACGCTATCTACATTCACGTTACCCTCGTTCCCTACATTGCAGGCTCCGAGGAACTTAAATCAAAGCCTACCCAGCATTCCACAAAGGAATTGCTTTCTATCGGAATTCAGCCGAATATTATAGTATGCCGCTCGGAAAAGGAAATTCCAGAGGATATGCGGAACAAGATCGCTCTTTTCTGCAATGTCAGAAGCAGAGACGTTATCCAGAATCTGACCGCTCCGTCCCTGTATGAAGTGCCTATCTGGCTTGAAAAAGAGGGTCTTGCCGATGTGGTTTGCCACCACCTGGGTCTGGAAAACCGCAAGCCCGATCTTTCCGAATGGACCGAAATGGTCAACCGTGCCAAAAATGCAGTCAAAAAGGTCACTATCGGACTTGTGGGCAAGTATGTCGTTCTCCACGACGCGTACCTTTCCGTTGCCGAGGCGCTCCGTCACGGCGGTATCGTAAACGACGCGGAAGTTGACATCAAGTGGATAAATTCCGAGGAGATAACCCGTGACAACGCTGCGGAAATGCTGAAAGGCTGCGATGGTATCATCGTCCCCGGAGGCTTTGGCGACAGAGGTATCGAGGGTATGATCGAATCGGTTCGGTTCGCGAGAGAGAATAAAGTCCCCTACTTCGGTATCTGCCTCGGTATGCAGATGTCGGTTATTGAGTACGCCCGCAACGTTCTCGGTCTGGCGGAAGCAAATTCTACCGAATTCGGCGAAACTCCCTATCCTGTTATCGACATTATGGAGGATCAGAAGACCATTACCGAAAAGGGCGGAACGATGCGTCTTGGTCTGTACCCCTGCAAGCTTACAGAAGGAACGATCTCCGCAGGTGTTTACGGCGAACCGCTCATATATGAGAGACACCGCCACCGCTGGGAGTTCAACAACGCGTTCCGCAAGCAGCTTCAGGACGCGGGACTTACCATTGCGGGAATTTCTCCAGACGAGAGATTGGTTGAGATAGTTGAGATCAAGGATCACCCTTGGTTCGTGGGGGTTCAGTTTCACCCCGAATTCAAATCCAGACCCAACAAGCCCCAAAAGCTTTTTGCGGACTTTATCCGCGCGTCCCTTGTTTCACAGGAAAATAAGTAAAACCAAAAGGCGGAGAACATATCTCCGCCTTTTATTATTTGCGCAGTGAGCTTTCCACTGCCTTGAAGCGCGGGTCGTCACGTATGCCGTCGTATCCGTCCCAAGCAAGATTTTTAAGCAGTTCTTCGCGGTATGTGAACGTGAAAGTTTTTATACTGTGTTCTT
>CAMWRN010000191.1 GCA_947176675.1 uncultured Clostridia bacterium
AAAAAGGCTAAATTTTTGACATAAACTTTTCAATAATTTTACAATCGGTTCAAACGATACGGAATATACTTTGCGTAAAATTCGACGGACAGTTTCCGCAATACGCCGCAGTATACCCGTTACGAAGTTTCCTATGGTAAGTATGTAAAGCGCAAAGCCCATCAGCGAACCGAAAAACATAAAAAAGCGCATACTCCCTCCGCACACTTCCGAAGAGTAACAAAAAATACAGAAGCCGTATATCAGCCAGAAAAGCACGTCCTGAACCGCCACAGGCTTGTTTTTGGCGGCCGGAGGGAAGAGTATCCTGAACACGCGGAAAACGTCGTACACAACTCCCATAACTGCTCCAAGCACCACAGACAGCAGAAAGAACGCGGTCTGCTGGGATACGGAAAAGAAAGTTTCTATCTGCAAAAGCTCACCTCTTTATTTGTCACCGAAAAATTTTCCCGATAAAAGAAAGGGGAGAATGACGGTCGGGGTCGCCGTATACAATGCTTCCGATGTCGCCCTCGATATTCATTTCGCCGCTTTCCACCGACAGATCATTGACGTGCAGGTCTGTTCCGCGGACGGTCAGTTCACCCATTGTTGTGTACAGCAGGACGGTGTTTTCATCAAAATGGTCAACGTCGGTTACTCCGGATACTGACATTTTTCTGCGCCCCTCCAGAATAATGTTGTGTATTGCGTTTTTGCTGTTTGTGTTTTGGACGTTCTGCGAATTTTGCGCGGACATTTTTTTATTTACTTCATTCATTATCATCGCTCCTTTTTGACTAATTATATGCTTTGTCCCGCAATAAAAGAACGTTTTTAACAGTAATTTTTGATTCAGCGCACCATGTAAAGAGATCTCAGGCGGCAAATCCTCGACCACAGAAGCTTGCCGCCTTTTCAAAACTGCAAGGTTTGCGGAGCAAGAATAACGGGTCACCATTTAGGAACCTCACAGACGGCGGCTGAGCCGCCCAAATCTTAAAACGTTGTTATGTAAGCAATGCATTTACGGGACGGCTTAATTTTCCACAGAAAAACTTTACGATCACTCCCGTGAGAAGCGCGGAGATCACCGTTCCCTCTCTTGTTCCCACGATTGTAAAGTCAAAAAATATCAGCGACAAAAGCAAAGCCGTTACAACGCATGAAATATCAAATACAATCTTAACATTCCCGAACTCCTTGTGGATCGTATCCGATATCGCTTTTACAAAAGCTTCGCCCGAATTCATTATTACATTTGCAATGACCGAAAGAGCAATTCCAAAAGCAAGTATAACTATTCCGATGATAACCATGGCAAGCCGCATTGCGTAAAAATCAGCGGGAAAATGCGAAACGATCATCATTCCAAGATCGGTGAACCACCCGAACAAAAATGACAGCGGCACTTGCAGAAGCTGTATTGGCTGAAATTTTCTGCGAAGAATTATTATCTGTCCCGCAATAAGAACGCAGTTCCAGATAATGAGCCACGTACCAAGCGAAAGAGCGTCAAATTTGCAGCTCAAAACATTCGCTACCGAGGAAATAGGAGACACCCCTAACTCTCCGCGCTTTGTGAAAGCCACTCCGAGCGCGGAGAAAAACAGGCTTACTATAAACAGTATGTATCTTTTTGCAGTCTCTGATTTTGACATCACGGCTTCTCCTTTCCGTAAAATACAGATCAGAGGATAGAAGCAGCTTTTCCGCTTTCACGGTCAAACCATTCTATCCTCTTATTCTCAGGTTATTTTAGTTACGGGGGCGGACATTAATATGCAACGCCCTGCCACTTCATAGCGTCTGCAACCTTAAGGAAGCCCGCGATATTTGCACCCATTACCAGGTTGCCTTCTGCGCCGTATTCCTTGGAAGCATTGTATGCGTTGTGGAAGATGTTGACCATAATTCCTTTGAGCTTGGAGTCAACTTCCTCAAATGTCCAGCTGAGACGCTCGCTGTTCTGAGACATTTCAAGACCCGATGTTGCAACGCCGCCTGCGTTTGCAGCTTTTGCGGGACCGAACATAACCTTTGCAGCAAGGAATTTCTCAATAGCTTCGGGAGTGGAAGGCATATTTGCGCCCTCTGCAACAGCGATTACGCCGTTCTTGATAAGAGCGTCCGCGGACTCGCCGTCAAGCTCGTTCTGTGTTGCGCAGGGAAGAGCAACATCGCACTTGATGGTCCAGATACCCTTGCAGCCATCTGTGTAGGTTGCGTTCTTATGGGAAGTTCTGTCAACATATTCCTTGATTCTGCCTCTTTCAACCTCTTTGATCTTCTTAACGAGATCAAGCTCGATTCCGTCGGGATCGTGAATATATCCGTTGGAGTCAGAAAGAGCAACTACCTTGCCGCCCAGCTCTGTAGCTTTCTGTGTAGCGTAGATGGCAACGTTTCCCGAACCCGAAATTACAACAGTCTTGCCCTTGAAGCTGTCGTTCTTCATGCAGTTGAGCATTTCCTCTGTGAAATAGCAAAGACCATAGCCTGTAGCCTCTGTTCTTGCGAGAGAACCGCCGTAGGAAAGTCCCTTTCCTGTGAGAACGCCTGTGAACTCATTGCGGAGTCTCTTATACTGACCGAACATATAGCCGATCTCTCTTGCGCCTGTTCCGATGTCGCCTGCGGGAACATCGGTGTCAGCGCCGATGTGCTTGGAGAGCTCTGTCATAAAGCTCTGGCAGAAAGCCATAACCTCGCGGTCTGACTTGCCCTTGGGGTCGAAATCGGAGCCGCCCTTACCGCCGCCCATAGGCAGACCTGTAAGGCTGTTCTTGAATATCTGCTCGAAACCGAGGAACTTGATTACGGAAGCGCAAACGGAGGGGTGAAGTCTCAGTCCGCCCTTGTAGGGTCCGATAGCGGAGTTGAACTGGCAGCGGAAACCGCGGTTCACTTGAACATTGCCGTTGTCGTCAACCCATGAAACTCTGAACTGAATGAAACGTTCAGGTTCAACGATCCTGTCGATAATTCCGTTTGTCTCGTAGGACTTATCCTTTTCAACAACAGGCTCGAAAGATTCCAGAACCTCTCTTACCGCCTGAAGAAACTCGGTCTCGCCGGGATTACGCTTTTCAACTTTTTCGTACACACCTTTAAGGTACTCATTTTTAAACGCCATTGTTTAAATCCTCCTTGTATAATTTACGGTCTTAATACTTTGCGGATATATTTCCGCTTTATCACTATAAAAATAAGTATACACCATTCTGCTGCAATTTGCAAGAGGTTTTTGAAAAAAATCCAAAAAATTAAAAAAAATGTTATTTTTTAAGAAAAGTTGTGGGATTATGAAATATTTTTACGATAACATTTCAAAAACGCACTGTATGAATTTGGAAATTATCAGGGCGTTTTTTTGCAGTATTTGATAAAAACGTATACCGAACAGAAGTGTTTTTCAAAATATTTGCAGATGTAGTCTTTCGCGTTTTTGAACGTTCTGAAAACTCGAACGGTTCAATCAAACAAATATTTGTATATTTTTCTTCCGCCCTCTTGACAAATGTGGAATTATGGTTTATACTTATAAAAAAATTTGAAAGGACTGCCCGGAATGAAAACGATATCCTCATACAGTGTTTACAGAGTGAATATGGCAGAGGTCATGTACGGAATGTACCATGGCTTTAAGCTACTGCACCCTAAATGCTGAGGACGGTTTCAGTTATGTGCGTACAGGCGGCTTAAAGCATTGTCTTTAAGCCGCCTTTTTGCTGCCCTCAAAAATTATTATTTTAAAAAGGACGATATTTATGATAATAAAATCCAACATCCGCAGCAATCTGACCGTAAAAAGAATTACCGGAGAATCAGACTTTCAATCCGCGTTAAAGCTTGCGGAAGATGTATTTATGCAGTTTGAAGCACCCGAGTTTTCAGAGCGGGGAGTGACCGGCTTTCTGTCCTTTCTGTGGGGGAAACGGGTACATGAAATGTTTGAGGAAGGCAGCTTCGCGGTATGGAACTGTTACAGCGGAAAAGAGCTTGTCGGAATGCTTGCCATGAGGGACTGCGAGCATATCAGTCTTGCCTTTGTGCGCGCCGATTTCCACCGTCAGGGGATAGGGCGAATGCTTTACGCCGCGGCAAAAGCCGAGGCGAAAACTTGCGGAACAAAGCGGATAACCGTAAACGCCAGCGATTATGGCATACCGTTCTATCGGGAAATGGGCTTCCGCGAGACCGATATGCGGCTTCTGACCGATGGCATCCTCTACACGCCCATGGCGGCAAAAATCTGAAAGGAAATGATATAAATGCTTGATCATAAAGGCACAAAAATTATCGAGACGGAAAGGCTTATACTTCGTCCGTTCCGAAGCGGAGACGCTCCTCTCATGTTCAAAAACTGGGCGGGAGACAGGGAGGTTACGAGATTTCTTACGTGGAACACTCACCGGAGCGTTTCGGACAGCGAGTGCGTGGTAAATATGTGGGTAGCCGAATACAACGAAAATTCCTGCTATAACTGGGCGATTGTCCTCAAAGACTTGGGAGAACCTATAGGCGGCATAAGCGTTGTCCGCATACATGACAATAACGACTCGGCGGATATAGGCTACTGCATAGGCAGGAACTGGTGGGGAAAGGGTATTATGACCGAAGCTTTTTCCGCGGTAATTCCCTATCTTTTTGAGGTGGGCTTCAACAGGATACAGTCGGAGCACGCTGTAAAAAATCCCGCATCGGGACGGGTAATGCAGAAATGCGGTCTGACCTATGAGGGAACGCTCAGGCAGTTTTTCCGCGCAACGTCGGGGGAGCTTCTGGACATAAGCTTCTACTCAATACTGAAAGAGGAGTTTGAGGCTTGCAGAAATTCGCCGAAAGCGTTATAATATTACCGATGATTTTCGAAAGGACTTGTTTATTGTGAAAAAGAAAATACTGCCTGTCCCCGACGGATTTACGGCGGAGGATATAAAGATCGAATCAAGCATTTGCACAAGCGAAAAAACCATCGGCTTTTACAGCGCGGCGGACAAAAAGCTGCACTTCGCGGAGCTTGTCCGCTC